>QIAI01000052.1 GCA_003224995.1 Acidobacteriota bacterium | reverse complement strand
AGCGCAATTTTATCTTCCTCGGGCGTCGCGCCGACATCCCAGAGCTGTTGGCGAGTTGCGACGTCGCTCTGCTTCCATCGCGCGCGGAAGGGCTTCCGAATGCCGTGTTGGAGTACATGGCCGCCGGGTTGCCAGTCATTGTGAGCAATGTCGGTGGAAATGCCGAACTGGTGAAAGACGGCGTGACCGGGCTGCTGGTGCCGGCCGAGGATTCTTCCTCGCTCGCCGACGCGCTGCTTCGGTTACTGCGCGATAGCGATCTGGCCCGAGAGATTGCGCACAACGGCCAGACCATAGCCATCGAGAATTTCAGCTTCGAGCGGCTGGTGCGGCAAGTGGACGAACTTTACACCGAGTTGCTCCAAAAACGGGAAGGGAAGCGCTAGCCATGCCAACTGCACCCTCCTGGGGACAGCGCTTCCAGCGGCTCAGAGCGATGAGCCGGAGCGAGCTCGTCGATCGCATTCGGCAGCATGCGACGGCTCGCCTGGACGCCTATCGTCAACGGCGGGGCCATGACTTTGCCGCAAGCTTCGAGCGGCAGGTTGGCGGGAAAACTGGACGGTTCTTCTTTGCGCCGGCGGAAGTGGCCGGAATTTGTGAGGTCCTGAAGCAACGCCTGCCTTCTTCCGCTGCGGGCATTGTGACCGGCGCGGAAAGAATTTGCCGACATCGATTCGACCTGCTGGGATACGAGGATTTGGATTATGGCACGGAGATCGACTGGCATCTCGATCTGATCCACGAGAAACGCGGTCCACGCAAGCCCTGGTTTCAGATTCGTTACCTGGATTTCGAGGAAGTCGGGGACTCCAAGATCACATGGGAGTTGAACCGCCACCAACATTTTGTCACCCTGGCTAAGGCCTATCAGCTCACGGGAGACGAAAAATTCGTTCGCGAGTTGGTTGCGCAATGGAAATCCTGGCACCATGCCAATCCCTATCCCATAGGCATGAACTGGGCGAGCAGCCTGGAAGTGGCGTTCCGAAGCTTGTCATGGATGTGGACCTATTTTCTGCTCGCGGATTCGCCAGCCATGACCTCTGAGTTGCGACGCGAGTGGATGCGCGCCTTGGGGTTGAGCGGTCGCCACATTGAAACTTATCTTTCCACCTATTTTTCGCCGAACACGCACTTGTTGGGAGAGGCAGTAGCCCTCTTCTTTTTGGGGACGCTGTTCCCAGGTTTTCCCGAGGCAGCGCGCTGGAAGAAGCGTGGATGGCAAGTGGTCGTTGACTGCATTCGGAAACAGGTTCGACAGGATGGTTTTTATTTCGAGCAGTCCACTTACTATCACGTGTACGCCCTCGACTTTTTCCTGCATGCGCGTGTAATGGCCGCGCTCAATGCGGTTACCATTCCCGCGGACTACGATGTCGCCCTGATCAAGATGCTCGATGCGCTCTCGCTTCTCGGCCGCGCTGGCCTGGTGCCCAGCATGGGAGATGACGATGGCGGCCGCCTCTTTGACGGTCGACGCAACCGGGCGGAATATCTTCTAGACCCGCTCAGCACGGGCGCTGTTCTTTTTGAGCGCGGTGATTTCAAATTCATCTCGGGCGCGTGCCGCGAAGAAAGCTTATGGCTGCTGGGAATCTCGGGCTTCGCCGCCTTCGAGCAATTGCAGAGTGCGCCCCCTTCCGACAAATCCGTTGCCTTGCGGGAAAGTGGTCTGTTTCTGATGGCCGACGCGGAGATTGGCCAGCAATTGCTCCTCGATGCCGGTCCTCAAGGTCCGGCAAGCGCAGGTCACGGGCATGCGGATGCCCTGAGCATTCATCTCACCAGCAACGGCTTTGCGCTCCTCATGGATCCCGGCACTCTGGAATATGTGGGTGAGTACCAGAACGAGCGCGCTTACTACCGCGGCACGGCTGCACACAACACCATGCGGGTTGACGCGCTCGATCAGGCGGATGACGGCGGCCCGTTCTCCTGGATCAACTTGCCGGCGGTGAAAGCAGAAGGCTGGATCGCCGGACAGAAGTTCAATTATTTTGTAGGCAGCCACGATGGCTACACGCGGCTCGCAACGCCGGTAATTCATCGTCGCTGGGTGTTCCATCGCAAGGCCGACTTTTGGCTGGTGCGGGACGCTGCCGAGGGTCACGGAACGCACTCGGTTGAGATCTCGTGGCATCTGGGGGCCAACTTGTCGCCGGCATCGGCGCGAGACTACTTGTTCGGGAATGGGACCGAAATGTTGGGAGTGGTCACAGCTGCGGGCCATGGCTGGTCGCAGAGTGCGCAGCGCTGTTTTTGGTCTCCCGTGTACGGACGCAAAGAACGCACCAGTGTCATCACTTTTGGCACGACCTCCGAATTGCCGGTGGAATTCGTAAGCCTGTTGTTGCCCAATGCCAGTGGCCAGGGCGGAGTCGGACACCTGCAACGTATCGGGAGCGACCCCGCGGTTTCTGGATATCGCTATACAAGGGGCGGAGAGGAACACTACTTCTTTTTTGCGAACGCCCCCAAGGCGTGGACTCTAGGCGGATGGGCAAGCGATGCACAGTTCCTGTACTGGAGTGTGAATCGTGCGCGGGGAGAGCAGCTTCTGGGGTTGTGCCGGGGTAGCTATGCGGAGGCCGTCGGATTACGAGTACTCGCGAGCTCGCGGCTGGTAGATTATGCTGAAGTGGTGGGCTCAGCAGGGGAAACGGAGCTATTTTCGTCAGCTCCCGACTGGGTGCAGTTGCAGGGGTCTCTGGAACGCGTGGAAACGGAATTAGATTCTTTCGACCGTGATAGCAAGCGAATAGGCGTTTAACTATGTGCGGAATCTGCGGAGTGTTTTATAGCGATCGGACCCGGCGCGTGGAGCGGGACACGCTGGCAGAAATGAACCAGCGCATTGCTCATCGCGGGCCGGATGATGATGGCTTTTTCGTCGAGGCCAACGTCGGCCTCGCCATGCGGCGACTCAGCATCATCGATATCAAGACCGGCCACCAGCCCATTGCCAACGAGGAAGAGAACGTCTGGATCGTATATAACGGCGAGCTCTATAACCATCAAGACCTACGCAAGCATCTGGAAGCACGCGGACACCGCTATCGCACCAGGAGCGACACCGAAACCATTGTTCACCTGTTTGAGGAGTACGGTCGGGACTGCGTGAAATATTTGCGAGGCATGTTTGCGTTCGCGATCTGGGATCGCCGTAATCGCGAACTGTTTATTGCCCGCGATCGCCTGGGGATCAAGCCGCTCTACTACCGCTACGATGGAAAGAGCTTGTTGTTTGGGTCAGAGATCAAGGCGATCCTGGCTCATCCCGGGGTGAAACCGGAATTCAATTCCGCAACTTTGGCGGAATACCTGGCGTTTGGTTACATCCCGGAGCCAGACACCATGTACGCGGGCATCAACAAGCTGCTGCCCGGACACACGTTGTCGATCGGCGAAGGCGGAGAACTCAAGGTCTCCTCCTACTGGGATCTGAAGGTGCAAGCCGACGCGGGCAGCCGGCCCAGGCAATTTTACGTGGATCGTTACCGCTCTTTGCTGGAGGAATGTGTCTCCAGCCATCTGATGAGCGACGTTCCGCTCGGCGTGTTTTTGAGCGGCGGCCTGGATTCGAGCGCGGTGGCTGCGCTCACCACCCGGATACGGCGCGAACCGATTGAAACGTTCGCGGTCGGCTATGGGGAAGAAGCGTTCAGCGAACTTCCTTTTGCGCGAACGGTTGCGAAACATATCGGATCCCGGCATCACGAAGTCCGTTTGAGCCGCGACGAATTCTTCCAGGCTCTGCCGCACCTGATCTGGCATGAGGACGAGCCCATCGTATGGCCTTCCAGTGTTTCGCTCTATTTCGTCGCGCGGCTCGCACGCGAACGTGTCACGGTCGTGCTCACCGGCGAAGGCAGCGACGAGACCCTGGCGGGATACACGCGCTATCCATGGACGCTGATGAATTCCCGGCTGGATGACGTGTATCGAATGATGGTGCCCAAATTTGGACGAAATATATTGCGGCGCGGAATCCATGCCGGACCGCTGCCGGGAGCTTTGCACCGTAAACTCGAACACACGTTCCTGGTGCGCGATGGTGCCTCTTGGGCTTCGTTCTATTTTGACAATTTCTATTCCGCGTTCTCGGCGGCGGATCAAGCGCGGCTTTTGACTCCGCAGGCCAAGGACCTCGCGGGCGATCCCTATGCGGGTTCCATGAAGTACTGGGATTCATCGACCGGCGACATGCTTCACCGGATGCTCTATACCGACATCAAAACCTACCTGGTCGAATTGTTAATGAAACAGGACCAGATGAGTATGGCCGCCTCCATTGAGAGCCGGGTGCCATTCCTGGATCACGAACTCGTGGAATTCACCGCCAGCATTCCAGCGCAGTATGAGACCCAGGGCCTGGCCGGGAAGTTCATCTTGAAAGCCGCGGTGGAAGATCTTCTGCCGCGTGAAGTTGTATATCGTCAGAAGATGGGTTTCCCCACGCCATGGGCCTATTGGCTGGCAGGCGAGCAGTTGGATCAGTTGGAACAATTGTTGCTGGAGCCGCGCACTGTCGAACGTGGGCGCTTTAATCGCGACGCGGTGAGCACGCTATTCGGAGAGCACCGCGCGGGGGTCCGCGACCACGGGAATCGCATATGGCGCTTGCTTAATCTTGAGCTTTGGGAGCGAGTGTGCCTCGAGGGAGAGCGCATCGGAGAAATTGCCCAGCCCGAGGGTGCTACAGCTAGCCAATGAGCATTGTGCGTCCCGCAAATCTGCAGAAATTACTTCACTCCGTGAGCCATGCTTAGATCGCTCAAGCGTGCCACTCTTCGTGCGCTCAAGACTGCGGGTGTTTTCCGCGCCGTTGCCGCCAGCCGTTGGCGGCGGGATCGCCTGCTGATTTTGTGTTATCACGGCATCTCTCTGGAAGATGAACATCAATGGCGTCCCGGCCTCTACATGCAGCCGGAGTTGCTGGAACAACGCTTTGAGATGTTGAAGCGAGGCAGGTATCCCGTTCTGCCGTTAGCCGAAGCGTTGCAACGCCTGAACGCGGGCTCTCTGCCGTCGCGCAGCGTCGCGATCACTTTCGACGACGGCACCTATGATTTCTACCGGCAGGCCTTCCCCCTGCTGAAACAGTACGCCTTCCCCGCGACCGTGTATCAGACGACGTACTACATGGACTACCAGCGGCCCGTGTTCAGCCTGATCTGCTCCTACATGCTATGGAAAAGGCGGGGCACGGTTTTGCCCGACGGAAGCGTTCTAGGCCTCGCGGAACCTCTCGATCTGCGCACGGAAGCCGGCCGCCATCAGGTGGTGCAGGCTTTGCTTGGCCGGACGGTGCGCGAAGACATGACGGGCCGGCAGAAAGATGATCTGGCATCGAAGCTGGGTCAATTTTTGCAGATCGACTACGAAGGGCTGGTTGCGAAGCGCATTCTGCAGATTATGAACCCGCAAGAACTGCAGGAGATTGCGCGCGATGGCGTCGATGTACAGTTGCATACCCATCGTCATCGAACCCCCGAAAAGGAAGAGCTGTTCCGCAGGGAGATTCGTGACAATCGCGAGCGGATCCGTGCCGTCGTGGCCTCGAACCCCGTGCACTTCTGCTACCCGTCCGGCGTTTACCGTACAGAATTCTTCGAGTGGTTGGCTAAGGAACAAGTGGTGTCAGCGACCACTTGCGATAACGGTCTGGTCAGCACGAAAAGCCAGAGTTTGCTTATCCCGCGCTACATCGATAACCAGTTTCGGACGCCGCTTGAGTTTGAGAGCTGGCTCTCGGGCGTCGGGGACTTGTTGGCCGCGCGTCGAGCCGCCACCCAGAAATATGTTCCGATCGAGACCTGAACGCCCCCGCCCGATCCTGGTGTTCTGTCCCGCAAATCCCGTCATCCCGACCGGAGCAGGATTTTCTTTAGCTATTTATTTCTCGGACAGCACACTACGATTGTGCGCTGGTGTGCGTTTCCCGGCGAAGGTGTGGTTCCAACAAAGACAAAAGTTCACCGCGAAGATGCGGACCGCAGGCGATGAGTCCTGAGAGCAGCGGATTTTTGTTGTTGGCGCAGAAGTCTGCATTGTCCAGCGTGGCGACGGAACCGCCGCCGCTAAGCACCAGGGCCGCACCCGCGGCGACATCCCATTCATTCTTAGGCGTCAAGGTAAAGGTAATGTCTGCCAGACCTGCGGCAACCAGTGCCAGCTTGTAAGCGACCGAACCCATAGCGCGGATTTGCAGAGGTCCATTCTCGAATGCTTTCCATTCTCCACGCTTCACCTCGCTGCGGCTGGCGAGCGTGACTGCTCCGGGTAAGGTCGCACGCTGGCTGCAGCTTGCCGGGTTTCCGTTATAAAAAATGCCGCTGTCGATCGAGCCGATGAAAGTCTCGTTGGTGGCGGGATTGTGAATTCCGCCGGCCACCGGGCGTCCATTTTCTACATATCCAATAGAAACGCAAAATTCGGGAATTCCCTTGACGAACTCGCGCGTGCCATCGAGCGGATCCACCACCCAAACCCGCTGGTGTTGGAGTCGAGAGAAGTCATCGACGCTTTCCTCGGAAAGCCAGCCTTCTCCCGCACGCAGCAGATTTTGACGCAGGACGGCATCGATGGCCCGGTCGGCCTCGGTGACGGGATCATGGCCAGCCTTGAA
>QIAI01000051.1 GCA_003224995.1 Acidobacteriota bacterium | reverse complement strand
TTTCCCATGGGAATGGAGGCTCGTGGTCAGTCTCTCAGATGATAACTGGGAAGGCAAAGAGAGGTCAGGTAAGCTGTCTGACGATATGAGCAGTCTTTCGCGTCGTTTGTTTCTTCGATACGCCAGCGGTGCGGCGGGTGTGAGCGTGATTTCCCCGCAAAGTTGGCTGCCGTTCCTTGAACGTGGTCGTATGAAATTGGCGGCGGATCCCAGGCGGCCGCAATTCCATCTCTTGCCTGCGGCGAACTGGATGAATGATCCCAATGGCCCGATTTATTACCGCGGCCGCTACCACATGTTTTTCCAGTACAACCCTAACGGGGCGTTCTGGGGCACCATGCATTGGGCGACGATCGCGATGGCGTCTTCAGCGGCAGTGCAGTCTTGGATGGCGACAGACCTACGCTTATTTACACGGGAGTTCTTCCGCCCTCGACCAGTTCGGAGATAACCCTGAATGACGGCCAGCACAAGTGGCGGGAAGTACAGTGCCTGGCGACCTCGACAGATACCGAGCTGCGCTCGTGGAAAAAACTTCCAGCGCCCGTAATTTCGAGCCCGCCTCAGCATCTGGCAATTACCGGGTTCCGCGATCCTGGCGTGTGGCGGGAAGGCAAGGAATGGCTGCTGACGCTTGGGTCAGGCATTAAGGGAAAAGGCGGCGCGGTGCTGCTGTATCAATCGCACGACTTGGTTCGATGGACTTTCCGCCACTTGCTGGTAGAGGGCCGCCACCTGGACAAACCTAGCACCAATCCGGTCGACAACGGCGAGATGTGGGAGTGTCCTGACTTCTTTCCACTGGGCGACCGGCACGTGCTTTTGGTTTCCACTATGGGCAAAGTTTTTTGGAAGACGGGCCGTTATCGCGATCGCCGATTCACTCCCGAGAAAGAAGGACTTGTGGATTCCGGCGCGTATTATGCGGCGAAGACCATGCTCGACGAACGCGGCAACCGGATCTTGTGGGGATGGATTCCTGAAACTCGTCCGGAAGTGGAGTATCGGGCGGCAGGCTGGGCGGGAGTCATGGCCCTTCCACGCATAGTTTCGCTTGCAAAAGATGGATCTCTGCGAATGTTACCCGCCCCGGCTGTAGACTCGCTGCGCAGCCAGCATCAACAAGTCCACGCGGGCGGCGCTCGCGAGAGACAGAAAGCGCTATCGTTGATCCGAATTCGCGATCTTGCGGGCGAGATCCAGACTCGCTTTGCCGCTGGACGCAGTTTCCTGCTTCGCTTGCGCTCGGAAAAAAACGATACCTATGCCGAAATTGCCTATGATCCACAAAACAACGGAGCGGAATTGCGTGTGAACAGCTTGACTGCCACCTTAGCGACCACCGGACCTGTCTCGCTGCGAGTGCTGATCGATGCGTCTGTCCTCGAAGTATTCGCGAACGACAGCGCGGCTATCACTGCGCGGGTGTACGCGGTGCCCAGCACCCCGCTGCAAATCGAGGTTTCCGACATCACTGCAGTGGAATCTTTGGACTCGTGGCAGATGCAACCCATCTCTCCGGACCGGCTGAGCAGCTAAAACTTCGCTGCGCTAATTCTCCGGGTCGGTGTGCCACCCGGGATTGGTCCAATGCCCGTTGTGCCAAACGGGGACCGCTCACGGAAGGCATCCCCTATCCTGAGGGCCGAGCCATGAAAATTCGTCACCGGTGATGATGCAGGAAAATCAGGACTCCATGGGACACAAATCCAGCCACGAACCAAAAAGCGGCCTGCACGATTTGCTTCGGGCGCGGCGTCATGTGAGCACCAACCTCCGCTGACAGAAAGGCTTATTTCTTGGCGACAGCAATTCCCAAATCGCGCAGCTGCGCATCGGTCACGGGCGTAGGCGCGTCCACCATGAGGTCCTTGGCGGCGGCGGTCTTTGGAAACGGAATGACTTCGCGGAGGCTTTCGGCGCCGGCAAGGATCATGACGATACGATCGAGGCCGAGGGCAATTCCACCGTGAGGCGGCGTGCCGTACTCCAGTGCTTCCAGGAAAAATCCGAAACGCGACTTCGCCTCTTCTTCGGTCATTCCGAGCGCGTGAAAAATTTTGCGTTGGATATCCTGGCGGTGGATACGAATAGAACCGGAGCCCAACTCGGTGCCGTTCAATACCACATCATAGGCAAGCGCTCGCACCATGGCGGGATCGGATTCCAGCTTGTCCATATCATCGTCGTGCGGCGAGGTGAAAGGATGATGCGCAGCCACCCAGCGCTTGTCAGCTTCGTCGTATTCGAACATGGGGAAATTTGTGACCCAGAGAAAACGGAAATCCCCCCGCAGAAAAAGGCCATGCCTGGCTGAATACTTCTGGCCCAGCGCGACCCGCAGCAATCCCGCCGAAGCATAAATGGCGAGTTCCTGAGGAGTGACCTTGCGCTTGCTGGCAGGATGGTCCTGCGTGCCGGATTGCGCGGAGCCGCTGACGAGAACGATCAGATCCTCAGCCGCGGCAGCGCATTTTTCCTGGATTTTCTTTGCCGCCTCGGGAAAATTCTTTTCGATCCGCTTGAAATCTTCGAAGAGCCTGGCTCCGCCCTTGGAATTAAACATGGGCTTAATCTCGTCGCGCTCTTTGCGCGAGAGCTCCCCCACTTTCGGGATACGGATGGCAATCACCGGCAAATCAGGGTGCACCGCAAGCGTCTGAAGATCAGGAGCTGCAAAACAATCCCGGACTTCGGCAAATGCAGGCAGACGAAGATCAGGCTTGTCGATGCCATAAAGACGGATCGCTTCGTCGTAATCCATGCGCGGGAAGGGAGCGTTGATCTGATGTCCGGCAGCCTTGAAGGCGGCGGTGAGGAAACCTTCGACCGTCTCCCAAACTCGTTCAGGCTGCGGATAGGACATTTCCAGATCAATCTGGGTGAATTCGGGCTGACGATCGGCACGCAGGTCTTCGTCGCGAAAACAGCGGACGATCTGAAAATACTTGTCGAACCCCGAAATCATCAGAATCTGCTTGAAAAGCTGGGGCGATTGCGGCAATGCGTAAAACGTTCCGGGCTGGACGCGGCTGGGAACGAGGTAGTCCCGCGCGCCTTCGGGAGTGGAGCGGGTCATGAAAGGCGTCTCAATTTCGAAGAAGCCTTGGGAAGCCAGGTAATCGCGGATAGCCAATGCGACCTTATGCCGCAACTCAATGTTGAATTGCATTGCATCGCGGCGAAGGTCGATGTAGCGATATTTCAGCCGCATTTCCTCATTCGCCAGCGCAGTATCGGAGGGGAGAAAGGGCGGGTGCTTGGCTTCATTCAGGATGCGCAATTCGTCAGCCACCAGTTCAACTTCGCCGGTGGGAATGTTCTTGTTGATGGTGTTGGAATCGCGCAACTTGACGGTGCCAACGGCGGCAATTACGAACTCGTTGCGCAGCAATTCCGCTTTGTCGTGGATGGCGGTGTTCGCCTCCTCGCTGATGACGACCTGCGTGACGCCGGAACGATCGCGCACGTCGACAAAGATGAGATTGCCAAGATCGCGGCGACGGTTTACCCATCCCATGAGAACAGCTTTTTTGCCGGCATCGGAGGCGCGCAACGCGCCGCACATGTGAGTACGCTTCAAGTCGCCGAGGAAATCGAGCAAAGGGGTGTCTCGTCTGATTGGAATATGGCCCAAGGCCGAATGGGTGATTATAAACGTCGGCTGTCTGCGCAGGTTACTGCCAAGCGGTAGCCTGCTGGAATTTGAGTTTCCAATCGCCGGCCTGCTTCACCCAGATCGAGCTTACATGCTGGTAGCGAGGCGTCTCATCGTCGTAATGTGCCATGCGAACAATGACGTCGTAGGTAACGACGGACGCGTCAGGATTCAGTTGCACAACTTGAATGTTGTAAGGACGATATTCGAGAAGATCGGTGGAGCTGAAATCGCTCATCAACTCGTCTTTCGGATGCACCTTGCCATCGGCACCGATGGAAATGAAATTGTCCGTCAGCGCGCGCTTGTAGGCATCGCGGTCATGCTTTTTCAACGCGTCAGAAAGGGCCTTCTCGCGGGAAATAAGTTCCTCGGCAACAGGATCTGACGCGTGGGCGCTTTGCGAGGATCCAGAAGAAGCCTGCGTCGCTGAAGCCAGCCATAGCGAGGTGCAGAGTGTTAGAAACAACGTACTTGTCGCAATAGCAACTCTTTTCATAGCGCCTCCGGAAGGACACCAGAGTATCACCACTGGATTGTCCTGCTATTCTCAGAAAAAGCCCTTGAGGGAGGATTCACCGAGTCTTGCCGCCTATCTTGAACGCTCGTGGTCTGGCGAAATCGTTCGGAGCTTTTCCGCTGTTTCGAAATGTCTCTTTCACCGTTTCCGAAAAAGATCGCATCGGCTTGATCGGGCCCAATGGCTCGGGCAAGTCAACACTACTCGGCATTCTTGCGGGACGGATTGAACCCGATGAAGGTGAGCTAGCGACCCGCAAGCGAGCGAGGGTCAGCTACGTGGCACAGGAATCGCAGTTTGCATCCGGGCAGACGATAAGGGACGTAGTCACCGCGGCCATGGAGCGCAGTGAAGTTGGCGTTGAGGAACGCGCCACGCTTCTCGCGGAAACTTTGGGGCGCGCTGGCTTCGAAGACATCGAAGTCCAGGCAGAGTCATTATCGGGAGGCTGGCGCAAGCGGCTTGCGATTGTAGAGGCGCTGGTCCAGGATCCCGATGTACTGCTATTGGATGAGCCCACTAATCATCTGGATCTGGCCGGAATCGAGTGGCTGGAGGCGGAACTGCAGGTTGGCGGCTTCCCATCCGTCATAGTGAGTCATGATCGCTACTTCCTGGAAAATGTTGCCACGGAAATGGCGGAACTGTCGCGCGTGTATCCGGACGGAATCTTGCGTGTCGCCGGCAATTACAGCGAGTTTCTGGGGAAGAAGAACGAATTCCTGCATGCACAGGAAAAACGGCAGGAGGCGTTGGAGAATCTCGTACAGGGTGAGATCGAATGGCTGCGGCGAGGCGCCAAAGCTCGCACCCGCAAATCGAAAGCGAGGATCGGCAAGGCGCAGGAACTCATGACCGAACTCGCGGACCTGAATGCCCGAACGCGCGGGGGATCGGCCCGGATTGACTTCTCGGCCAGCGACCGGCAAACCAAGCGGCTGATTGAGTTGCAGGATGTCAGTTACAGCATTGAAGGACGTCTTCTTTTCCAATCATTGGATTTCATTCTGACCGCGGGCACCCGCGTGGGATTAGTTGGTCCCAACGGCAGCGGCAAGACGACCTTCTTGCGACTACTCAGAGGCGAAGCCTGGCCGGAGCGCGGGACGATCCGTCGTGTAGAGGCTTTGCAGATTGTTTACTTCGATCAGAATCGACCGCTGGATTTGAGCCTGACTCTGCGGCGCGCTCTTGCTCCGGAGAGTGATTCGGTGATCTACCAGGATCGGGTGATCCATGTGGCAGCCTGGGCGGCCAGGTTTCTGTTCACCGGAGAGCAACTCAACCAGCCGGTGGGACGCTTGTCAGGGGGCGAACGTGCTCGCGTTCTGATCGCGCAGCTCATGTTGCAATCCGCAGACGTCCTACTGCTGGATGAGCCCACCAATGATCTGGATCTTCCAACGCTCGAAATTCTGGAGCAGAATTTGCTCGAATTTCGCGGCGCGCTCGTGCTGGTCACACACGACCGTTACATGTTGGATCGCATCTCGACCACCGTTTTGGGGCTGGATGGGATGGGCGCGATCGAGCGCTTTGCGGATTACTCCCAGTGGGAGATATGGCAGGAGGAGCGAAAGCGGGATGCACTTGGAGCTTCCCCCATCGCTATGAAGCCCGCGGTGAAAGTGCCGCCAGCCGTGACGAAAAAGAAGCTCTCCTATTTGGAAGCCCGAGAATACGAAACCATCGAGCAGCGTATTGCGGAGGCCGATCGACTTTTGAAAGACAAGCAAACGTCAGCCGAAGATCCTGCCATTGCGAGCGATGCAGTTCGATTGTTAGAAGCACACCAGCAGATGGAAGAGGCTCAGAGGGTCTTGGATATTTTGTACGAGCGATGGCACGAACTGGAACAAAAGCAGGGCTAATTCCGGCAAGGTCTTTGCAGAGATCAGGCGCGCGTGAAATCGATGTAGCCATGCTGAACGTCGGTACGAACTAGCTTTACTCGCAGACTATCGCCGACATCGACTCCCTGCTGACCCTGTACTAACATGCCTTCCACGTGGGGCTGTAATATGCGTACGAACTTGCCCTTGGAACCAGCTCCAGTCACAATCGCGTCGAACTCCTGGCCAAGAGTCCTCTTTGAGAGTGCAGTTTTTGGCAATGGATTCCAATTCGCTATCGCTATAAACGCCTCCTCTGTTTCCGATCAATGCCTTGAGCAGGCGTTGGGTTAGCAAGTCGGCAAAGCGGCGATTAGGCGCCGTGGAATGAGTGTAGTCCTGCACTGCCAGGCCGAAGTGGCCCACCGCAGGATCGCCGGGGCGCTCGAGCACGTACTCTCCCGGTCCCATCAGCTTGATGACGGCTAAAGACAAATCAGCATAGTGGTCCGGATCGGCGGCTTTGCGCGCGCTTAAAAAGTCATTCAGCGCTTTCGAGTCGGGCTGAGCAGGAAGGCTGCCGCCCTGCTCAGCGGCGAGTTGCACGATCCGATCCCAGCGATCAGGAGTTTTCACGACGCGACGCAAAGAAGAGACATTGGCCAGAGCGCGCGCCACTACCTCATTGGCGGCAATCATGAAATCCTCGATCAATTCGGTCGCACGATTCTTCTCTTGCTTAACAACATCGGTCACGGTGTCGTTCAAGAGCACCGGCCGCACTTCGATCGTTTCGATATCGAGTGCACCATGGCGATAGCGCTGTTGCCTCAATGCCTGCGCAGCAGAATTTTGCAGCTGCAACTGGGCCTGAAGATCCGTCGAGGCGACGACCTTCGGCGGCATGGAACCTTTCCCTTCCAGCCAGGCTCCTACCGCATTGTAGGTGAGTTGCGCTTTGTTGCGGACCAGGGCGCGATAAAGATCGCTAGATTTGACATGACCGTCGTCGCTGACCACGAACTCGATGACGACCGCAGCATTGTCCTGACCTTCCAGCAGCGAGGTAAGGCCGGTCGATAAAACTTCTGGCAGCATCGAAAAATTTCGGACACCTGTATATACCGTAGTGGCTTGTGAGGCGGCGTGCTCGTCGATGGAACTCTGTTTAGGAACGTAACTATCGACATCAGCGATGCCGATCAGGAGTTTCACATCCCCAGTTCCCAACGACTGCGCCACCTGTCTCGAAGATCACGCAGGTCATTAGTGGAAGGGACGGGTGGCTTAGACTTGAGAGCGGCCACTTCCTGCAAGACCGCCGGAGGGAAATCGGGATCGAATCCGTGGGCCAGCATGACCTGCCTGGCGACCGCCTGCAAGTCAGCGGGATGGGCGTTGTTCATGAATTCTCCGGACGGGTGAGGTGCAAAGAGGCTACCACGGCGAGCAACAGGCAGAATTCAAGCCCCATGGTATCCTGTTAGCAGCAGCTGCGTTCCCGCCTGTAAGGCAATTTTTCCCGCAGTTCCCAGAGCTAACATGATTTCAGTAAGTAACGTTTCCATGCGCTACGGCGCCAAAGTTCTGTTCGACGAAGTCTCCACGGCGTTTACGCCAGGAAAGCGCTACGGCCTTACCGGTCCAAATGGCGCCGGCAAGTCGACGTTCATGAAGATTTTGACCGGCGAGATGGAGCCACAAAAGGGCACCGTAGTGCGCCCACGCAAGTTCGGAGTACTCAGCCAGGACCAGTTCGCCTTCGACGCGTATCGGGTCATCGACACGGTGGTCATGGGCAATAAGCGTCTTTGGGCGGCACTTGAGGAACGCGATCGCATTTACGAAAAACATCCGATGTCGGACGAAGACGGGATGCGATTGGGCGAACTGGAAGGCATCGTCGGAGAAGAGGACGGCTACACAGCGGAAAGCGATGCGGCGATTCTGCTGCAAGGTCTCGATATTCCCGACGAGTCACACGAGCGCAAGATGAGTGAATTACAGGGCGGCCAGAAGGTCCGAGTGCTCCTGGCGCAGGCTCTGTTCGGACATCCGCAGGCCC
>QIAI01000656.1:2158-3566 GCA_003224995.1 Acidobacteriota bacterium | reverse complement strand
TACTGC
The DNA here is from genome assembly GCA_003224995.1 of Acidobacteriota bacterium. Lineage (GTDB taxonomy): Bacteria > Acidobacteriota > Terriglobia > Terriglobales > Acidobacteriaceae > Gp1-AA133. The sequence goes on along the minus strand of QIAI01000656.1, from coordinate 3,560 downwards.
GAGAAGCCCATGTCGCACACCGCAGCCGAGGGCTTCGAGATGGCCGCCGCACAGCAGAAAACCGGCCGCATCATCCAGATCGGCTCGCAGCGTGTCAGTTCGACGGTTTACGGCAAAGCGCGGGAACTCATTTCTCAGGGTGCCATCGGCGATCTCTGCATGGTCGAAGGCGTGCTCGGCCGCAACGATCCTACCGGCGCCTGGGAATATCCACCGCCTACCGATCTTTCCCCGCAAACCCTCGATTGGGATACCTGGCAGGGCACCGCGCCCAAGCGCCCCTTTGACGGCTTGCTGTTCGCGCGCTGGCGATGCTGGAAGGAGTACGGCACGGGAGTCGCCGGCGACCTCCTGGTTCACCTCATCAGCGGAATCACCTTCGCGCTCAATTTGAATGAGCCTCCGAAACGTGCGTTGGCACTCGGCGGCATTCTTCGTTGGAAAGACGGCCGCAACATGCCCGACGTCCACGCCTCACTATTCGAGTACGGCACCCTTCCGGTTTACACGCGGCTCAACCTCGGCACAGAAATGCCTGAGGTCGTGCGTATTCAGGGCGCCAAAGGTTACCTTGAAATTACCGAGAACTCGGTCACGCATGTCACGCAGCCCGGCGTTGACACTTCGCCCAGTTACTACGCCCTGAATTCTTATCCGCGAGCCATGCGCGAGGAATACGTCAAACAGTGGCACGCCGAGCACGACCCTATTCCCGGGCAGGAACCACTTTCCGCAGCCACCACGTACCGCGGCATCTCTTACGACGAGATCAAACCGCACCTTTACAAATTTTTCGAAGCCGTGCGCAGCCGTAAGCCCGTCATCGAAGACGCCGTCTTCGGCAATCATGCCGCTCTGGCCTGCCACATGGCCAATGAATCCTACTTCCGCAAGAGTGCGGTTAGTTTTGATCCTGGGAGCAAAACCATCAAGGCATAGGAAGCTGATCAAATTGCGCGGGCGGGTTAATCCGATTGCTGCCGTTTCCTACTTTGGCTCCCCAGGCGGATAATCCGTCCCGGGAGCGTCGTAGTCTCGTCCATACTTGTTCTTATGCGGACCCGGCGGCCGATCCTCCCGGATCCGCACGGTTCCTAACGAATGCTCGCTCGCCGAAACCGTCACTTCGCGGCTCAAACTCTTCAGATATTCGGCGCTCGCTCCTTCTGCCCAGACCTGCATCGCATACCGTCCGGCCGGCACGTTCTGAATCGTGATTTTGCCCGTCCCATCCGACAGGCCGTAGTACGGAGTCTTCAGGGCAATCACCACCGCGCTCATCTCCGGATGTATGTTGCAGAAGATGTAACTGACTCCGGCACGATCGAATCGCACCATGCGCGTCGTTCCCGCCTCATAGAGGCCCAGGTCGAATCGCTTGCCTTCAAAAAGCGAGAACACG
>QIAI01000656.1:0-2071 GCA_003224995.1 Acidobacteriota bacterium | reverse complement strand
CTGGCCGGCTTCTCTTGCGCGACCGGCCGCAATTGCGAGCCCTCATCGAGCGCCGACAACCACACCACCACGTTGCTTCGACTCGTTTTTTTGCCTCCCGATGTCTCGCTACGCACGTCTGCTTGGCCGGTTACGGTCAAATTCTGCGCTTGCGATACTAGTGAGCACAAAAAAGTCATCGCCCACAGGCTGGCGACAAAGACGGAACCTCCTCGCAGCGCTTTAGAACAATGCCCGCTCAGAACAAAATCCCCATCACCAGATTTAACTGGTCTGCACTGTAGCGCGTGCCGTCGATCTGATAGGTCGCAGTGTGACGGTACTCGGTTGAGAACAGCAGATCGGATCGCGGCCGGTAAATGAAGTTAAACAAGCCCGTATGATTGCGCGCCACGGTCGCAGCCGGCGAACCGCCTCCGTACGCGGTAAACGGAAAGGCGCGCAACTCGCTCGCGAACGGATTGTCTTGTCCGGCTGCCGCATTGAATTCGAGCTTCGCGGATGCGCGCAACTTCAGTTGCGACCAGCCTCCCATGGTGTCAAGGCCGCGCACCAGGCTGGCGGGAAGGTTCGCCGCTCCACTGAACAACGCACTTCGATACGTTCCACCTCCCAAACCACCCAAGGCTTGCCCCCGATAAAATTCGCCGCTTAAGCTGAGCCGCTTCCCGAGTGGTGCCATCCAGTCCAGCGTACTCGCCCAGCTGTTCACATTGCGTCCAAAGCCCCAGTTTTGTTTGCTGTAATACGTCCTGCATACCCTGGCTGCCGCGAATATTCCCCCGCCTGCGCCGCTCGTCCATAGGAGTACAGGGGAGGCTCGCCCGTGAGTCCATCCAGAATGCCCCCTTGCAGCGCAAGGCTGGAATCCTCCGATAGCGTTACCCGGTGCTCCACCCGCACCTGCGGGACCCAGGTCCACAGATTGCCGGCATACGAAAGAGCAGGCTCCGCCAGGGTCGCAAACGAAGTTGGGGAGAGTGCCGAGAAAAATGGGGCGTCTTGTCCCGCAACTAATGAAGTGTGCGCCCAGTCCAGGTGAATCGTGCCCGTCCGCAAGCGCAATAATCCGAAAGTCACTCCATTGGGTGCATAGGGAAATCCGCCGGCAAAATCTGCCTGCAGTTCCCCATGGGTGCGCGCACCGGCAATTTGCGGACCAAACACTTCCAGTCCGATTTGGGATTGCCGCAAGGAAAAGCCGGTGCTGTTGGAACGACCGAGCGGGTCGGCGTTATCTACAATGCCAGGAACGTCGGTGTTCAGGACCCATCCGCGATTGCTGAACAGATCCATGAGTACCAAGCCCGAGAGCCGGACCTTATATTTAGACGCGCTCTCCACCTTGGTCTGGTACTGATCGTCGATTTTGCCGGTCAGCAAGTCGTACTGCTCTTCCAGCCGGGCCGCTCGCTCCGCGGCCTTGGCCTCTTGCCGGTCTTCCTGTTTGCTTTCTGAAGACTCACCCGGAGTTTGAGGCGCCGTTCCATTCTCTTGCGCGGCGACCTGCAGAACCTGGTCGGGGCCCGAAGTCTGTCGCGTCAATGCTGAGTGCAATTCCTGCCGCAGTTCACTCGTCTCCACGCGATAGCGCGCCGATTCCGTCCGCAAATCCGACACCACCGTTCGCAGTTCGTTCACCTGCTCCTGCAACTGCTTCACGGCCTCCGCTAAGGAGGCATCAGCCTGGCTTTCAGTTTTCGGTGTCTGCGCAGCGCAGGGCTTCGGGACAAGAAATGCCGTTATCAGAAACATTAACGGGACGTACGCAAATGGGCGCTTTAGAAACATACCCTCCCCCAGGAGAACTAAACGCTGCAAGTTTTGATTTCGCCAGAATCGCTTCTTTCCTCTAACTGGAAAGAGCGCAGCAAGCATGCAGCTCTTATTCGGCTGTTTCCACTCGCATTCCGGAGCGAACTACGCCATCGCCGGTCGCGGAGGCAATCGGAGTTCCGCGAGATCCCGGAAGCACGATCAAAAATACCGTGCCCTCGGATGACGTGCTCTCCACTCTGACGTCGCCGCCGTGGTCTTGCACAATCTTCTGCACCACGGTTAATCCCAAGCC
>QIAI01000655.1 GCA_003224995.1 Acidobacteriota bacterium | reverse complement strand
CCCCGCAGCCCGATGCCCTCCTTCAGGTGATCCATGTTGAGGAGGTGGTCTTTCCACAGCGAATCGAGCACGCTCAGCATGATCATGCGCTCGTGATAGCGCATGGCGTCGGGCCCGATCAACTGCTCTTTCGCACCGTAACGCTCTTTCAGCTTGTCAAAGATCGCGTCGCCGAGTTCCTGCCGGTTCAGGGTTTCCGGCTTGATGCCCTCGGCGTAAATGTCGATGCCGAAGCGGGTGAAGATGCCGTCCTTGAGCCCTTTGAGATCCCATTCTTCCAGATGAGCCTTCAACGGGCAGAACTGGTCGATCAGATCGCCCAGAATCCCTGAAACGTAGTCCTCGAGAATCAGGTCTTTCTGGTCGAGGCCCTCGAGCAGGCTGCGGCGCAGGCCATACACCGCCTCGCGCTGCTTGTTCATCACGTCGTCATACTCGAGCAGGTGTTTGCGGGCTTCGAAGTTCTGCGCTTCCACCGCTTTCTGCGCCGCCTCGATGCGCTTGGTGATCATGCGCGATTCGATGGGCACGCCTTCTTCCATGCCCAGCCGCTGCAACAGGTTCGACACCCATTCCTTGGCGAAGATGCGCATCAAGTCATCTTCGAGCGACAGGTAAAAGCGCGACGACCCAGGATCGCCCTGGCGCCCGGCGCGCCCACGCAGCTGGTTATCGATACGACGAGCCTCGTGGCGCTCGGTGCCAAATATATGCAGGCCGCCCGCGGCTACCACCTCGCCGTGTTCGATGTCAGTCTGGGCCTTGTAGCGGTTGAACGCCTCATTCCACTGATCGGTGGGAACGGCGTACTCGTTGCCGCCGTAGTACCACTTGGTCATGCTGGCATCGTCAACCCCGGCTTCGACTTTGCCTTGCGCGGCGCGCAGCGGCTGCGCGACTCCCTTCTTCACGCATTCCTGCTTGGCCATGAATTCGGGATTGCCACCCAGCAAAATGTCGGTTCCGCGGCCCGCCATGTTGGTGGCAATCGTGACCATCCCCTTGCGCCCGGCCTGTGCGACGATTTCAGCCTCGCGCTCGTGAAACTTGGCGTTCAGCACGACGTGCCTGATTTTCTTTTTTTCCAGCAGGTCGGACAAGCGCTCCGATTTCTCAATCGACGTGGTGCCCACCAGCACCGGCTGATCGCTTTCGTGCAAGCGTGCAATTTCGTCGGCCGCCGCAAAGTACTTTTCTTTTTCGGTGCGGTAGACAACGTCAGGATTTTCTTTGCGCAGCAGCGTCTTGTTGGTCGGAATGACCAGCACTTCCAACCTGTAAATCTTGTCGAACTCGGGCGCTTCTGTCTCGGCCGTTCCGGTCATGCCGGCGAGTTTCTTGTACATGCGAAAGTAATTCTGGAAGGTAATGGTCGCAAGCGTCTGGTTCTCGCGCTCGATCTTGACCCCTTCCTTGGCTTCAATCGCCTGGTGCAATCCATCGGACCACCGCCGTCCGGGCATCATGCGCCCGGTGAACTCATCGACGATGATGACTTCCTTCTCGCGCGGATTGTCGTCCTTCGCAGTTTCCACGTGATGCTTCAGATCCCAGTTTTCCGGATCGGCGATGTTGCCAATGCCCAGCAGCTTCTCGACTTTTTCCCAGCCATCGTCGCTGACGGTGATGTTCTTGTGCTTTTCGTCGACGACGTAATCGCCGGTGTAAATCTTCGGCTCACCCGGAGGAACGTCGATCTCCTCGCCCTTCTCCAGCTTGGGAATGATGCGGTTCACCCGGTCGTATTTATCGGTGGATTCTTCGCTGGCCCCGCTGATGATGAGCGGCGTACGCGCTTCGTCAATCAGGATGGAATCGACTTCGTCAACGATGGCGTAGTTGTGCACTCGCTGCACGCAATCCTTAAGGTCAAACTTCATGTTGTCGCGCAGGTAGTCGAAGCCGAACTCGTTGTTGGTGCCGTAGGTGACGTCAGCCGCGTAGGCCTCGCGGCGCTCGTCGTCATCCAGATCGTGCACGATGACGCCCACCGTCAGCCCCAGGAAGGTGTAGAGCTTTCCCATCCACTCGGAGTCGCGCTTGGCCAGGTAGTCGTTGACCGTGACCACGTGTACCCCGCGCCCACTGAGCGCGTTGAGATAGACGGGGAGAGTGGCGACCAGCGTCTTGCCTTCGCCGGTCTTCATCTCGGCGATCTTGCCCGAGTGCAGCACCATGCCGCCGATCAACTGGACATCGAAGTGCCGCATGTTGAGCACACGCCAGCCCGCCTCGCGGCACACCGCAAAAGCTTCCACCAGCAATTCGTCGAGGACTTCTTTCAGGGCAGCGGCGCGCTCGGCCTCAAGGGCTTTGACCCGGTCGAGATCGGCATCGGGTTCATCGGCAATCTTGGCCATCCGCTCCTGGATGCGCTGGCGGAATTCGTCGGTCTTGGCGCGCAGCTCGGCATCGGACAGCTTCTTCATTGCCGGCTCGAGCGCATTGATTTCCTCCACCTGCGGCAACAGGCGCTTCACTTCGCGCTCGTTCTTCGTCCCAAAGACCTTGGCGACTAAGGTGTTAATCAAATCTGGGTTCCTTCAGAGGGGACAGATTTATCCCTCAAGGGATAAAACTAAGCCTAGCATATTCGATGCTAGATGGAGGCAGAAGGACAGGCTAAGCTCGTACGGGTTAAACTTTGGTTACTCCGGCGGGCGTCCCCCGCCGCTGGGACGGCCGAGACGGCCGCCCCTCCAGCCTCCTTTTCAGGTATATTTTCCCCGCCCCTTCATGCCCACTTTCTACGATCAGTTTGTCGAGGCCGAGCAGCGCGGCCCGCAGAACATTGCCCTGGAAATCCAGCGCAAGGACCAGGTGGAAAGCTACACCTTTGCCGAGGCTCGCAAGATGGCCGAGTCGGTCGG
>QIAI01000050.1:1631-7523 GCA_003224995.1 Acidobacteriota bacterium | reverse complement strand
TCCCTTGTCGCTGTACAGCCGAAGCCGGGAGAAGGCGATGGCCTTCAGCGCTGCAGGTGCGAAGGTGGCCAGTTCGCCCCGCGAGGCGGCATCTGGCGCTGACATCGTGATTAGTATGGTGGCGGATGACGTAGCGTCCCGGGATGTGTGGCTGGGAGAGAATGGCGTTCTGGCAGGAACTTCCAACGGTTCCGTCCTGATCGAATGCAGCACGCTGACCGCAGGATGGGTCAAAGAACTGGCAGTCGCGGCGGAAAGCAAGGGATGCGAATTTCTTGACGCTCCGGTCACGGGCAGCAAGCCTCAGGCGGCTTCCGGAGAACTCATCTTTTTGGTGGGGGGCTCTGCCGCGACGCTTGAGCGTGTGCGTCCTGTTCTTTCCGTCATGGGGCGCGATGCGATCCATCTTGGCCCGCATGGCAGCGGTGCAATGATGAAGCTCATCAACAATTTTCTTTGTGGAGTACAAGCAGCGTCGGTCGCGGAGGCGACTTCAATGATTAGCGCGGCCGGACTTGATCGCGGAAAAGCGATGTCCATCCTCGCTTCCGGTGCGCCCGGAAGCCCGATCGTCAAGAGAATTGCATCTCGCCTTGAAGCCAACGACTTCGATCCGAACTTCACGCTGAAGCTCATGGCGAAAGACCTCTCTTATGCGGTGAAAGAAGCTTCGGCGCGAGATCTACGTTTACAAACCGCAGCCTCGGCCCTGGCAATATTCGAGCAGGCAATCGCGGCCGGTCATGGCGAGGAGGATTTTTCTGCGGTGACAAAGATCGTGACGCACGCGTGAAAAAATCAGCTCTTAGCTTTTGGCTCTTAGCTTAAATCCCTGGGATTCAAGTTGGAAGGGTCAGGGCGAATAGATCGTCTCAAAAAATCTCTCAATTCATGCCTGGTCGCCTTCGTTTCAGTTAAGAAGGCTCTGGTACCGGACGCATATTTCCTAAAAGAAAGATGTATCCTACGATGCCAAGAACCAGGAACACGGCGGCTGCCACGAAGGCTCCGGAGAAAGAGTGCGTTCCTTGCACAATGTAGCCGGTAAGGATGGGAGCGGCAATTGCCGATAGTTGGTTGCAGAAATTAAGAATCCCGCCCACCCTTCCGACGCTTTCTCGAGGCGCAATTAAAGAGGGAATGGACCATCCCACCGGGGCGGCCGCGGAGAGGCCACCTAAAGAGAGACTGATCCAGAACAGCGCGGTAACGGGCGAGTGTGCGTGGGCGGCGCCAAAAATTCCCAGGCCTAAGGCGGTCCCGCCAATCAGTACGAATTGACGAACGCGCGTCGGATTCCAACCTTTCTGAATGAGTGCATCCACCAGCCACCCGCCTACGAACAAATCAGTGAATGTAGCGAAAAGCCAAGGCACGCTGGTGTACAGAACCGAATGAAACAAGTCGAAATGAAGTGCGGCAGAAAGATAACTGGGTAACCAGGTCAGCAGAAGATAGAAGCTATAGTTGTAGGAAGCGAACCCCAAGGCCAGGCCGCAAACTTCGCGCTGCGCGAGCAAGTAAGCCAGTGGCGCTCCTCGCGCGGTGCTTGCCCGATCTTCCGGTTGCGCTCCTCCTTGCTGGATAAACTCGCGCTCAGCCGGGGTGAGCAAAGCGTCTTCGCTTGGATTCCGATAGAGCGCATAAAACAGAACAAAGTAGAGAAGACTGATGAATCCGGTGGCTGCGAAACTCCAGCGCCAACCAAAATGCAGGAGCAAGATGCCGATTAAAGGAACCCCAATCGCCGAGGAGAACTTCGACGCTGCATCGAAGATTGCCGTCGCTAAGCTGCGCTCTTGTTGTGGGAACCAGTATCCGGTTGCTTTTGCGTTTCCAGGAAAAGTGGGAGCTTCGCCGATGCCTAAAAGCAGTCGGGAGGCGAAGAATGCACCAATCCCGGTAGAGATCGCCGCCGCAAAAGAAGCGACGCTCCAGAGGATCGTGCTCACGCGCCCGACTCGGCGCACTCCAAAGCGGTCGAGCAACACTCCCGAAGGCAATTGCAGGAGAGCGTAGGTCCAACTGTAGGCGCTTAGCAGGTATCCGAAGGTGACTGTGGAGATTCCAAAGGTGTCGTGCAGCGCCCCCTGTGAAACCGAGAGGTTGACGCGATCAAAGTAATTGACCAGGACTCCAAAGCCGAGCAGCCATGCGATTCGCCAACGTCGTCGTGGCACTTGCCGGGGCTGAGACATTCAGCGGCAGTTTACGAAAGAGGCATGGCGGCCGTCTATCCTAATCGGCCTATTTGGGATTTTGGGGAATCGAGGCCGTGCGTGCTTGTTTCACCACGGCAACGTACTTGCGGGCGTTCTCAGTAATCAGTTCGGGCTTACCGCTTTTCAGAGCTTTCAGATCGACCAGATCTCCTCCCACGCCCAGCGCAAATGCTCCGGCCGCCAGAAATTCGGCTGCAGTGCTGAGGGAGACGCCGCCGGTCGGAATCAGATCGATTTGCGGAAGCGGCCCCTTCAGGGCGGCAAGATATTTTGGTCCTCCGACCGCGCTGCAGGGGAAAACTTTCACGACATCGGCGCCGGCCTGCCACGCGGTAACGATCTCAGTAGGCGTCAGCGCTCCAGGAATCACCGGAACGGAATAACGGCGGCAAAGCTCAATGGTTTTGACATTCAGCGACGGACTGACGATGAACTCGGCACCCGCCAAGATGCAGGCACGGGCGGTTTCAGGATCAAGCACGGTTCCCGCACCCACCAACACACGTCCTTGAGAACTTTTAACCACGGCACGGATCACCTCAATGGCGCCGGGGACCGTCATGGTGATCTCCAGGACCGGCACGCCTCCGCTTTCAATGGCCGCCGCCGCCGCGATGGCAGCATCCGAGGACGGCGCACGCAATACCGGCACCAGCCCGACTTCACGAATTTTTTGCAGAATCTCTTCTCTATTCATAACGAGGAATTTTATCGCTGCACGCGGGCCGTGCCTCCTTTCATTACACGCTCCACTTCGGCCAGCGTCACCATGGTTGTATCACCGGGAGTGGTCATGGCCAGGGCTCCATGGGCGCAACCGCAATCGACCGCCCACTGAGCTCCCCGTCCCGAAAGAAATCCGTAAATCAGGCCAGAGGCGAAGGAGTCCCCGCCACCAACTCGATCGTAGATTTCCAGGTCGGGCATCGGCCGGGCTTCAAAGAACTGCCCGTCCTGGCAGCAAATCGCTCCCCAGTCATTGCGAGTTGCCGTGCGCGCGACCCGTAGCGTCGTCGCCACCACTTTCAGGTTGGGATATTTCTCCGACACCTGCTTCATCATGCTGCGGAAGTGTGCGCTATCCAAATGGGAAAGATGATCGTCCACGCCGGATACCTTGAAACCCAGGGCGGACGTAAAGTCTTCCTCATTCCCGAGCATCACGTCTACGAAAGGAGCCAACTCGCTGTTGACCTCGATGGCCCGGGCTTTGCCCCCCACCGACTTCCACAAAGAGGCGCGATAATTCAGGTCATAGGAGATCAAAGTGCCATGGCGCCGGGCAGATTGCATGGCCTCGCGCGCCACCAGAGGACTCGATTCAGACAGGGCGCAGAAGATGCCGCCGGTATGAAACCAGCGTGCACCTTGCTTTTCGAAAATCTGGTCCCAGTCCACCTCGCCAGGCTGCAGTTGGGAGATGGCGGTGTGTCCGCGATCGGAGCATCCCAGCGCAGCCCGTATGCCGAAGCCTCTTTCAGTAAAATTGAGGCCATTCCGAACTCCGCGCCCGACGTCGTCATAAGGAACCCAGCGCAGGTGCGACAAATCCACCCCGCCCTGCAGCATCAGATCCTCAACGAGTCTGCCTACGGGATTGTCGGCAAGAACTGTCACGATGGCCGTTCGCAATCCAAAACAGCGACGGAGCCCTCGGGCGACGTTGTACTCGCCGCCACCTTCCCAGGCACGAAATTCCCGCGCAGTGGAGATGCGAACATCGCCCGGATCGAGGCGCAACATTACCTCCCCCAAACTAAGCAGATCCCAGCGGCAGTGTTCCGAATCTCTCAATGGCAAGACAGCGTTCGTTCCCGCAGTCACCCTCGTGTCCTCCGCATCATGTTGCGTGTTCGTAGAACTGATTTACATCCCCAGACAGCAGTGCCCAAAGGACGATCTCGTAAGATACAGCATCCTCAGGCGGAGAGCATTCAGTCTTTTTAAACAGCGTTTGTGACTGCTGATTTGACACCGCGGGCGAAGAATCGTAAAACCATCGGGCGCCTGCCAGGGAACTCGTTCCAGTCCATGCAACGGTACCCAGGTTCCGAGCGCGCCAAAGAATTGATTTCAAGATACGAAACGGAGTGAATATGTCGATCACGAGAAGGGAATTGTGCTATCTACTTCCCGCACTGCTGCGTGCAGCGGCGTTGCCGGCCCTTGCGGCGCCGGACGACTCCCTGCCTTCTGCCACGTTTGCATTTGATAAGATGCCGGTGGACGCGGCCGAGGGTGCGGAGTTTCGCCAGATCATGAAAGGGAAGCTTGCCACCGGCGAGTCGGTGGAAGTTCACGAATCGACGCTGCCGCCAAATGGTTCCCCACACGCTGCGCATCATCATGCTCACTCCGAAATGTGGTTGGTTCGCGAGGGGACGGTGCAACTCACCATTAACGGGACCAGCCATGTTATCGGTCCAGGAGGACTGGGATTCGTACACTCAAATGACGAGCACGGGATCAAGAATGTCGGGAGTATTCCAGCGACTTATTTTGTGGTTGCCATTGGCCCCGGAGCCAACAGTCCGCAGTGAATTTCGGTTTTGCTCCTACGCAAGAGAATCTCAGGCCACCGTATGACACGTGAAACAGGAGCAAGGCCACTCTCGGAATCTCTCGAGACAGAACTCTCCACTGCGCCAGACCATTCGCAGGACCCCGCCCAGCGGCGCGGGGCCACGCAAGCGGTTACAGCCTCCTTCTTCGTTCTGTTCTGCATTGTTGGTATTGCGCTGTGGGGTCTCCCCTTTTTCTACGATTTCATGGTTCAGCAATTTGGCTGGACGCGGGGGCAGGTCACCTCCGGAAATGCTCTGGGAAAATTGCTGATCGGCCCGGCTTTTGGATTCTTTGCGGGCTGGGTGGTCGACCGTTTTGGCCCGAAGCGGCTGATGATCTCTGGAATCCTGATGGCCGGGGGTGCGCTCATCGGTCTCGGAAGCATTTCAACCCTGCCACTTTTTTACATTTTTTATTGTTTGAACGCCTTGGGCTACGTTTGTGGCGGTCCGTTGCCCTGCCAAGTTCTGTTGTCGCGTTGGTTTGTTAAATCCCGCGGCAAGGCTATGGGTCTGGCTTACCTGGGGATCGGTTTCGGAGGGGCGGCCGTTCCGTGGATTGCGCATTTTCTGGTAAGGCAGTTCGGTTGGCAAATGGCTTTGCGCGCTCTGGGAGTGCTGATCATTCTCATCGCTCTTCCTTTTGCTCTGTTTGTAAAAGAGGCGCCCGGGCGAGCGTCGATTGGTTTGCAGAATACGTCAGCAGACGTAAAGAAAGCTTTTAAAAGCCTATCGCTGGCTCTCCTCATCTTAGGCAGCATGTTTTCCGTCGCAGCGGTCAGTGGAACTCAGCAGAATCTGAAGCTGTTTCTCAGCCTCGACCGCCACTACGCGCAGCGAGATGCCGCCCAAATCATTTCCCTGGTGCTCGCCTTTAGTATCGTGGGACGAGTGTTGATGGGATGGCTGGCAGACCGCTGGTCCAAGAAGTATGTGATGTTGCTGATCTATTTGCTGGTGGCGGGGTCGATCCCATTCATGTTCCTGGGAAAACAGCACCTGTCGACCGTGTTGGCGGCGGTTGTTTTTGGCATTGGACTCGGTGGGGATTACATGATTCTTCCGCTGATGACTGCTGAGATCTTTGGCGTGGAGATCCTCGGCAG
>QIAI01000050.1:0-1534 GCA_003224995.1 Acidobacteriota bacterium | reverse complement strand
CGGCCTTCCAAAGGACCGGCGAACCGCGTGAGCGCGCTTGCTATTCTGCGCCTGGGAAGCGTGAAGAACGTCGATCGGTTCCAGGAGCATCTTCGGTCACTGGGCGTGACGATGCCGTGCGATCGCGAAATATTGCTGGGAAATGAATCGCCGTTGCGACGGCCGTTAGTGCGAGGGCGCTTCAAAGTGTGCAACAGCATCGCGGTGCAGCCGATGGAGGGTTGGGATGGTACTGCGGATGGCAATCCTTCCGAGAGCACAATCCGACGCTGGAGACGATTCGGCCGCAGCGGAGCCGGACTGATCTGGGGCGGCGAAGCGGTGGCTGTATCGCACGAGGCGCGCGCCAATCCCAACCAGCTTGTAATCGCGCCACACACCGAACAGGGCCTGGCGCGACTTCGAGGAGCATTGATGCACGAGCATCGAACTCTACTCGGCACTTCTGAGCCGCCCCTCATCGGCTTGCAGTTTACACATGTGGGCTTGACGCCGGATTCACCGCTGCTGTCGGACTCTGAGATCGAAGGCATTATCGCGGACTTTCATCGCGCAGCCGTGGTGGCCTGGCGTCTTGGATTTGATTTCGTCGATATCAAGCATTGCCACGGCTATCTCGGGCATGAGTTCTTGAGCGCACATTCACGCCCGGGACGCTACGGTGGAAGCTTCGAAAATCGAACTCGCTTCTTGCGAGAGATTGTGCAAGGTATCCGCTTGCTCGCGCCCGGCCTGGAAATCGGTGTACGACTCTCTGCCTTTGACACCGTGCCGTTCCGTCCTGATCCAAGCCAGACCTCCGGCGGGCAGCGTGGAATTCCTGAAACCCGAGCGGACTTGTCGCCATATGAGTGGGGCTTCGGGGTCAACACTCAAAATCCTGTTGAAATGGACCTGAGCGAAACTTCGCGCTTTGTCTCGCTTCTTCAGAAACTCAATATCGTCCTGGTCAACATTACGGCTGGAAGTCCTTACTACAATCCGCACATTCAACGGCCTGCCTTATATCCGCCATCGGACGGATACCATCCGCCCGAAGACCCGATTGTGGGAGTGGCGCGCCAAATGGAAGCGACCCGTCAACTGAAGAGACAATTCCCTGACATGCTTTTCGTGGGATCGGCCTACACCTACTTGCAGGAGTTTCTTCCGCTCGTTGCGCAGGCGGCCGTCCGCGAAGGATGGGTGGATGTGGTCGGGCTCGGCAGAATGGTATTGACCTATCCGGAAATTCTTTGGGACGCGTCGGAGGGGCGCAGCCTGCAGCGCAAGCGAATTTGTCGGACCTTCAGTGATTGCACCACTGCGCCTCGAAAAGGATTGCCCTCCGGTTGTTACCCGCTGGACAGCTATTACAAGGAGTCGGACCTGGCCAAGCAGTTGGAGATTGCGAAGGGCATCGCTCCACCGAAACCTGGGAGCGTGAACCCCTTCCTTCACTAGTTCAAAGAGACGGACGAGGCATGAGAAAACCGACGATCGCAGCATTAATTGGCCGTAAGCGAACTTGCCGCAAAGTGCAAGGGATTGCCGC
>QIAI01000049.1 GCA_003224995.1 Acidobacteriota bacterium | reverse complement strand
GTCAACATCAGCACCGCTCGCCAGACCGGCGGACCTACATCCGTGACGAATGCGTAGCCAACGGCCAAAAGAACCGTGAACAAACTGGCCAGCAAATCGCTGATCCGGAGCCTCCGCATGACGAAGAAGACTACAAAGGCGAGAATGCTTACATTCATTCCGGAAACCACCAGAATGTGGTATGTGCCTGAGCGTTGAAAATCCGTGCGGGTGCTGGGCGTGATAAATGCGCTCTCGCCTACCACGGCGGCATCGATCAATGCGGCATCCTCTGCTTTCCACGACCCATGAATCTTCCGCACGATGCTGCGATGGATCGATTGTCGCCATCTTTCCATGCGGCTGCCCACAAAGCCTGGTAATACCTCGATGTTCGCAACTTTTGTGGAAGCCAGCACGAACACCCCATGCTCGGCCAAGTACCCGCGATAGTCGAACGCCCCCGGATTGGCAAAATTTCGAGGCGGCCGCAGTTTGGTAGAAAAGCATAAACGCTCTCCATAACGGAAAGGACGCATCGACACTCGCGAATTGTCAGCCTCGTACTCCTGATCCGATTCTTTTCCATAAATTCCCAGCCGCACTCCTGTGGTCACCGCGATCGTTCTGGCTCCACGCGAAATGGATTCGGTCTCAAGATCGACTGACTGCCGGACTCCTCCAAAACCTGCCTCTCTAATTTCGCCCTCGTGCACAACGTGGGCAATGAGTAGAACCTCTTCGTCCCCGGCAAACGCGAGCGCTCCCATGTCCGAGAGCAGTTTTGAATTGCTCAACTGAAAAGCAAGCGCGCCCGTGAAGAGGATCGCACCCAAGCTTAGTGAAAATGCCAGCCACACCCGACGGCTGACAAAATAACCTGCCGCCATGATGAAGGCCATGGCCGCCAATACCCACCAGAGCATCGGCCGCCACGCGTATGTTCCGGCCACGATCCCGACCGCATAGGCAAGCGCGGCCCACAGCAGAGGTTGTCTGGGAGGTTTTGGAACCCACTCAACTGAGCGCGGGATTGATTTTGTAGAGAACACGTTGCCGCGGGAGAGGGGAAGGCTAGCGGACCAACTCGACGACGGTCTCAATGTGGTAGGTCTGCGGGAACAGATCCATGAGATGCATTTGCTCCACTCGATATCCGCCCGCGACCAGCGAGCCGAGGTCTCGAGCCAAAGTCGCCGGATCGCACGACACATAGATCAGCCGCGCTGCACCCAACTTGACCAGCCCACGCACCACCCGGTCTCCCAGGCCAGCCCGTGGCGGATCCGCCACTACCAGGTCCAGACGAATCTTCCCAGACTTCGCTTCCAAGTACTCGTCAACAGTCGAGCGCACCACCTTCACGTTCTCGGGAGAATTGTATTGCAGGTCCCGCACCGAACTTTGTGACGACTCAACCGCCACGATGTGACGAAATGACTGCCCTAAAGCTGCGGTAAACAAGCCCACCCCGGCATAGAGATCTAGCGCCACGTCACCTGAGCGCCCCCGAGTCACCGTCTCCACCAATTCATCCACTAAGAACCGGTTCACCTGGAAAAACGATCCGCCACTCACCCGCAGCGGGCGCGCCTTCGTTCGATAGGAAAAGTCCTCTCCCCAACTCCAGTCCGGTTCGTGTGCGACTGAAAGCGCTCCGCCCCTGTCCGCGCCAGCTGTCTGCACGAATACGTGTGCGCTGACCACTTCGGGCAACGCCGGTCGGAGCGCCTCCATCAAAACCTCACCGGCATGGATTCGCGACTTTCTATCACGCGGATCGCCATACAACTCCAGCTTCAGACGCTGGTCATCGTGATCCGCGAATAACTCGATTTCGCGTATTTCAGCGGCAATCTTCCCCTCCCGACCAAGCTTCCACAGCGCAGCGATTGCCCGGTTCAGCAAGGGCGAACTGATCGGACACTCCTCCACCCCGACTACTTCGTTGGAGCCTGACTTCAAATAGCCGAGCAGAAAATCTGCCCCACCTCTGATTTGTAGCCGCGTGCGATTGCGATAATTCCAGGGCGGTGAGGCGTGCACTTTCAATTCCGAGATCCATTCCATTTTCGCTACACGCCGCAAGTTCTCTTTCAGGATGTCCGCTTTTATCTTTAGCTGCGGGGAGTGCCCGGCATGCTGGTAGTGACAGCCTCCGCACCGTTGGAAGTAGGGACATCTCGCATCGATCCGCTCGGCCGACGCTTGCACAATCCGCGAAAGCTGTGCCCGCACGAATCCCGGCTTTTCTTCGCGCACCGCGGCTTCCACTCTCTCGCCGGTCAGGGTAAAAGGCACGAATGCAGCCTTGCCGCGACCCTTTTCATCCGCCGGCAGACGCGCCAGCCCATCTCCGCCGTAAATCAGTTTTTCTATTGTCAGTTCCAAGCTTCGATTGTATCCACTAATCTTGACCTGCTTCATTAACATTTAATTTGCGAGCAACAAAAGAAGATGATGGCCAAGTTATTTAGATGCCATTACTTCTAAGCATTCACCTAGCAGCAACTTACTATCTGTTTATTTGTTAGGGCAGTTTTCGGTCCGCACTGGAAAAAGCAATCAAGTCGTGCAAGAATGCCTTATACGCCGTGTTTTGGATCCTTGCGCCACAGGGATTCCATATACCCTTCATCCTTCCACTGGAAGATGTCACGGGCCAGGAATCGCAATGAAATTGTCGGTCGTAATGCCCATCTACAATGAGGGAAATACTCTTCGACGGGTCGTCGAAAGTGTTCTCTCGGTCCCTGTGTCATTCGAGATTGAACTGCTGTGCGTGGACGATGGTTCGACGGACTCGTCGCGAGAAATTCTGACCCAACTGGAAAGCCAGTACCGGCCTGCAATGCACGTTTTCTTGCAGCCGAGGAACATGGGTAAGGGCGCGGCCCTGCGTCGTGGCATCCAGGAAGCAACCGGCGATTTCGTCATCATCCAGGACGCGGACCTGGAATACGATCCCGCCGAGTACCCGCTGCTTTTGCAGCCACTGGTCGAAGGCAAGGCCGATGTGGTCTACGGTTCACGCTTTATGAGCGGGCAGCCTCATCGCGTCCTGTATTTCTGGCACTCGGTTGGAAATTGGCTACTTACCCTATTTTCCAATGCGCTTACGGATCTGAATCTCACCGACATGGAAACCTGTTACAAGGCCTTTCGCCGCGAGGTCATTCAATCGATTCCGCTCGAGGAAAACGGCTTCGGCTTCGAACCAGAAATCACGGTTAAGCTTGCCAAGCGCCGCTTGCGCGTATACGAGGTAGGCATTAGCTACTCGGGCCGTACCTACGAAGAAGGCAAAAAGATTGGCTGGAAAGATGGCTTCCGCGCCATCTATTGCATGTTGAAGTATTCCTGGGCCGAACCTCGCCTTGCCGCACGTCTCGTCCCTGAACCCGTTATTCCCATGCCCATCGACCGTGGCTTGGCCTCGTCCGATACCGGTTCGAAACCCAGCCTACGGGACGGAACCTCTTCCAAGAGTCTCTAGACTTCCGCTCGGCCAATTTCGAGCCTGCCTCATTCAACCGTGTGGGCTCACATATAGAACAAGCTCAGCCGAGGTAGCCCGTATTTCTCGAGCAGACGTTTGTGGACATACTGCTTGAGCAGTTGCTCAATTTGCGGCCCGGGCATCTTGCTCCGGTAAGGCGCGAGTTCCCGGTCGGCTTGCGCACGCACTCCCACCAGATCATCGTCGGCGGTGGCAGCAATCAACGCCGCTAGCAGTTTCTCCTCGAGAACGGTGAGTCGCCGCTCGATGTCCTCGAGCCGCACTTTCTTTTGCGCAGACACTTCCTCGCCCAGATCACGGAGGGTGGCGGCCGCTTCTCGCGCCAGCGTCTGTGGAGAAATGCTGCCACGGGAGGGCAGTTTGGCCTGTTCGAGTCGCTCGGCGTTTTTACGTAAGAACGCCGCGATCTCGCTGGGATCGAATCCGCGAGTCGCGACGGCCGGGGATGCGTCCTCCTCTTGCGCCGCTCCGACCGCGGCCTCCTTCATGTCCTCCGCGGCTGACAGAACTTGCTGCGCGCAGTAGGCGAGGCTGTTCACTTTCTTTGATTTTGAGGGTCGCTGGTCGTAACGATCGAACGCGGCATCAATACCGCGAAGGGCGGCTTCCAACGGAATGCCCGCATCTTTCCAGGTCTCGATCAGCGCCCAGTCCAACGTCGAAAGCAGCAGGATTCCGCCCCGCCGGCGCTGGAAATGTTCTTCAATTTCCGTGAAATAGTTGAAGTAGTTTTCCACGCGTACTCAGTGGGAAGAAGATCGGGTCTTAGCAGCTTCGCCCGCAGGCTTGGCTCTCTCGGCTTTGCCGGCGAGATTGCGCTCCCAGATGATCCGCAGACCCTCAAGCGTCAGGGAGTCGTCAACATGCTTGATGTACTTTGATGCCGTCCCGATCAGTGGAGCCAGCCCGCCCGTGGCAATCACTTGCGTGTCCTTGCCCATCTCGGCAAGCAACCCTTCGAGAATGCCGTCCACGAGCCCCAGATACCCGTAGTAAAGACCGGATTGCACGCTGCCAACGGTGGTGGTGCCGATCACCCGGGCCGGCTTGCGAATATCCACGCGCGGCAAACGCGCAGTACGCTGGAACAGAGCATCGGCGGAGATCCCTATCCCGGGACAGATCACACCGCCCATGTACTCGCCTTTGGCTGAAATGCAATCGAATGTGGTGGCCGTTCCGAAATCAACCACCACGCACGGGCCGCCGTATTTTTCAAAAGCAGCCACGCCGTTCACGATCCGGTCCGCGCCTACTTCGGCTGGATTTTCGTAGTGCACGGGCATTCCTGTCTTCACGCCCGGCTCAATAAACAGCGGCTTCAGCTTGAAATAGCGTTCGCATACTTGACGCAAAGTGGAATCCAGCGGAGGCACCACCGACGAAATCACGATGCCATTGATGCCGGATGCATCGAGGCTGTCCATCGAGAACAAGCTTCGAAAAAGTACCCCGTATTCATCGACCGTGTGATTCAGCGCAGTCGCCACTCGCCATTGCGCTACCAGGCGGGCGTAGCCCGACGCGGCAACGTCTTCCCCCGGGCGCGCCTTTGCCACCCGCGCAAAGACCCCCAGCACCGTGTTGGTGTTACCCACATCAATGACGAGTAGCATAGGGACTATTTCAAGCGAACCGTTCCACTCAGCACCGTGCGCAACTCGCGTGCGGTCCGCACCCGCAGGAAGCCGCGCACGTCAAGCCCCTCGGTAACGCCGTCAAATCCGCCATTCTCCTCAATGTGCACAGGCTTCCCACGCACTGAGGAAGAATGCTCCGCGAAGCGCCGCAGGATCGACTCTCGGGCATTCGGTTTTTCGATAAGATCGCGATACTCGCGGTCGAGCGATTTTAACAAAGCGCCTGCCAGTTCCACCCGCGACCACTCCTTGCCCGAAGCCATGCGTAGCGAAGTCGCAATCTCGCGCACGTCCTCGGGAAACTTTTGTTGGTTCACATTGATGCCTACGCCGATCACGACATGGCGCACGCGCGTGGCTTCGGCGTTCATTTCCGTCAGGATGCCGCAGAACTTCTTGCCTCCAAGCAGCAGGTCGTTCGGCCACTTTAGATCGGGATGCACGCTGGCATCGATTGAACGGACGGCCGCACGCACAGCAAGTCCGGCCGCGAGCGAAAGGATCAATGCATCCGAGGGCGGCAGGTTGGGACGCAAAATCACCGAGCAATAGATGCCCGCGGACCGCGCCGAGTGCCAGCGATTGCCACCTCGGCCGCGTCCCGCGGTTTGCTCCTCCGCGAGGAATACGGTGCCCTGGGATGCGCCGGCGGCCGCCGCTTCCATCGCCACCACGTTCGTGGAGCCGATCTTGTAATAATGCTGAATTTGCCGGAAAAGCGTGCCTTTCACCGCAGGCCCTACGACATCTTCCA
>QIAI01000658.1 GCA_003224995.1 Acidobacteriota bacterium | reverse complement strand
CGTCCGGTCTGATGCTAGTTGCGACTGCTATCCCTTGCATAGCTGCACAACTAGCCCAACGGCGTCCAAAATACTAGCACAGCGGGAAAAAAAGCCGGAAAGCCTGGGATTGGGGTTAGAACGAGGAATCTTGCAATGCAGTATGGTCGGTTGCCTTAGCGAACGGCCAACGACGAACGACCACCAACTGCTTTCCTACGCGGCGTCATCCTCGATCTTGATACGCAGAGACTTAAGAAACTTGAGGTCCTGTTCGCTGATCTTAAACTCAGGGTTGCTGGTCAGAGTAGTCACCAGGGAAGTCTTGTCGCTCGACTTCTCCCCCGGCTTGCTGACCCCGATGGTGGCTTCCAGCACGAGGAAAATGTCGTATCCGCCATCTTTGATTTTGGAAACGACTTCGGCAATCTGTTCCGAGTCAGCCAGCGACTCGTTGATTGCCTCGCCCAGTTCCTTCATCAACTGTTTTAATTGCTGGTCCACACCGCCCCCTGGAAAAAGCGCCAATCCAAACTAATTTCTAGCGCCTTTCGATCCTCTAGTACATTGGATGCTTCCTCGGCTCACAATGTTTCGTTCTTATCGGGCGCTATTGTACCCCTGAAGATTGATAAAATCGATGTCAATGGTGAATCTCTCGACAGCTCGCAAGCTGAGCCTTCTCGCCAAGTTCGGCCTCCGGCAAGTGCAGCAGACTCGGTCTTGGGGCGCCTTCCTGCGGGCCGGACGCATCACCGCCACACACGTCGGACGAATCTTGCACCAGCTCTGGCTTGAGGTCACAGGCTTTGTTTTCCTGGTGTTAGCTGGCATTGGCGGCGTGGCCCTCTTTCGTGAGTACACCCAGTACCAGGGCGGCAAAGCAAATCCCAGTCGGATCGTAGCTGCAATATGTTTCACTTTGATGTTTGTCTGGTTCGGCGTGAACTCATTCTGGAAAACACGGAAAAAGGATAGAGCCCTAAACCAGAAAGACTCGGAAGTACCCCAGAGGCTACGTTGATGACTAGCTTTTTTCGATGCTATTCGACTCTCCGATGGCAAAGTGCTGAGTGCTGAATGCTGAGTGCTGAATGCTGAGTGCTGAATGCTGACTGCTGATTTCGAATGCTAAACTTATCCGTTGTCCCCCAAAAAGCAATCCGTAGCAGTTGACGCCGCCCAGACCACCACAGCGTCCAAACCTCCCTCCATCCAAAAACCGAAACTGATAGCGAGCGACCAAGGCCAAATCTTCCTGATCGACGCCATGTCCTTCATCTTCCGCGCCTATCACGCCATGGCGCGCCAGCGCGGAATGTCCACGCGTACCGGCGTTCCAACCGCGGCGACCTATGTTTTCGTCAACATGCTGCGCAAGCTGCGCGATGACTTTTCACCGCAATTTCTGGCTGCTGTATTCGACGTGGCTGCGCCCAGCTTTCGCGATCAGCAGGCCGAAGCGATCACTACCGTCCGCAAGTTCGATATCAAGACCCAGCAGTTCCAGGAAATCAAGTACGCCGGCTATAAGGCCAATCGTGCCGAGATGCCCGGGGACCTGGTGCAGCAGTTGCCCTACATACGCCGCGCGCTGGATGCATACCGCATCCCCATCCTCGAACAGAAGGGCTATGAGGCCGACGATGTCATCGGCACGCTTGCTAAGCAGGCGGTCGCCAGGGGCTACTCCGTTTATGTCGTTTCCAGCGACAAAGACATGTTGCAACTGGTGAACGACCATGTCTGCGTTCTGAATCCCCCGAAAGACAATCTGCTTTGCGATGCCGCCAAGGTGGAAGAAATTCTTGGGGTTCCGCCCGAGCGCGTGGTCGACGTCATGGCGTTACGCGGCGACTCCATCGACAATATCCCGGGCGCGCCCGGCATCGGCGACAAAGGTTCAGTCGAACTGATCAAGCGCTTCGGATCAGTCGAAGCCGCGCTCGATCACGCCTCTGAGGTAGAAAGAAAAACTTATCGCGAATCCCTGCTGAACAATCGCGAGGCCGTGATGTTCAGCAAAAAAATGGCCACCATCGATTGCGACGTTCCCCTGGAGCTCGACATCGAGGGCATGCGCATGGGGCAGCCCGACGTCGAATCCCTTCGGGCGTTGTTTACTGAACTCGAATTTACTTCTCTGTTAAAAGAATTACTGCCGGTAGTCGAAGTAAGCGACACGAATTACACAGAAGCGAAATCAGCAGCTGACGTTGAAGCAGTTCTTCGCAAAGTGCAGCTGAGCAATTAACTCCTGTCGAAAACGAAGAAGAAGCCGACCGCGACCCGACCCTGCCTCTCTCCGATGGAGGCCGGGCGTGCTCGCCCGGCTCACGGTCAACGCCGCAGGTTTCCGGACCGCCTATTGCGATCTCCGCAGCGCCAGGAACAGCAATCACCGTCGAGAATAGCGACTCGCGCATGCGCCTCATCAGCGCGCTGGCAGATGAAAAACTGCCCAAAGCCATTCACGATCTCAAAGCCGCGCTGCATGCGCTGGAACCCGAGGGCATCACACTCCGCTGCGTCGAGCACGACTCCGCACTCTATTCTTATCTGCTCGATCCCACTTACCCCTCGCATCGCCTTGCCGACGTTGCGTTGCGCCGCTTCAATCTGAAAATGAGCGGAACACTGGCCGAAAGCGCGGACGTAACCGGCCGACTGGCCATTGCACTGCGCCACGACGTGGAAGATCAGCGCCTTTTGAACCTGTACGACCAAATCGATCTGCCGCTCGTCGCGGTTCTTCATCGCATGGAGCACGCGGGAGTCATTATCGATCAGCAGGCGCTCTCGGCAATGTCATCCCGCTTGCATCATGAAGAGCAGGCGAAAGCAAAAGAAATCTATGATCACGCCGGCTGCGAGTTCAATGTCAACTCACCCAAGCAATTGGGTGATGTGCTGTTCAACAAGCTGAACCTGCCCAAGCCCGTGAAGTACGGCAAAGGTAAAATGATTTCTACTGCCGTCGACGTGCTGGAAGGTCTCGCGGCCACTCACCAAGTTCCCCGCCTGGTGCTCGAATATCGCCAGCTTTCAAAGCTGAAATCGACCTACGTCGATGCACTACCGAGTCTGCTGAACCGCGCCACCGGACGGTTGCATACTACGTTCACTCAAACAGGCACTGCTACCGGCCGCCTGTCATCCTCTAATCCCAATCTGCAGAACATCCCCATTCGCACCGAACTTGGCCGCGAGATTCGCGCCGCATTCACCGCCCGGCCCGGACACGTGCTGCTGGCCGCCGATTATTCGCAAATCGAACTGCGCCTCCTCGCGCATTACTCCGAGGATTCGCTTCTGGTCGAAGCTTATCGGCGCGGTGACGACATTCACACCCTGACCGCTTCACAGGTCTTCGGCGTCCCGCCGCTCATGGTCACCTCCGATCATCGCCGCCAGGCCAAGGTCGTCAACTTCGGAATTGTTTATGGGTTGTCACCCTTTGGTCTTTCTCAAAACCTGGGGATCGACACCTCCGAGGCCAAGCAGTTCATCGATGCCTATTTTGAAAGATATCGAGGCGTCCGCGCGTTTATTGATAAAACTCTTGAACAAGCCCGCCGCGAGCAGCAAGTCAGGACCCTGTTCGGGCGCATCCGTCCCATCCCTGACATCAACAGTA
>QIAI01000657.1 GCA_003224995.1 Acidobacteriota bacterium | reverse complement strand
TCAGAAACACCGCGCCCCGCGCGGTTGAACAATCTGAGTCGGTGAAGACAGCAATATGCCCGTCCCCGTGAAAAAAGCTACTGACATTTCTGACAGTAGCGAGTCTGCCTTCATCAGCCTATCCTTATCCCAATAGCGGGGGGCTCATGAGAAGACCGAGGATGATGGTCGACTGCAACTTCTCTCTCGGTTGGCCCCCTTACAAGATCTGAGCAAGCGATAGCGCAACCTAGAGACCGACTCGTCATCCAGCGAATCGGTCCCTTTTTTCGTTTTGTGCGACACCCGGCAGATCATTCAGCGCAAGCAGTTGGATGAAGGCGCAAAGTGAAAGGAATCGACAATCAACTCCGTCATGGGACGAAACGAAACCCGCACCTCGGATTGGGGAAGCGGGTGCGGGTGGTGAACCTGACAATTTCTTTCGGTCGTCCCAAAAACCTAGACCATCGCGTCCAACTCATCAATACGGCGTTTTGTGTAGATTTGGAGAATCGGGTCTTCTCAAGTTGCTGAACGCGGGTGTCACCGTGGACATGCTGCTACAGCTCATCGAATGGAAGCTCACCCATGCACCGTTGGCATCTAGTGAGTTAGCCCACTTCCCGTCGTCGGGTTGGATAATGTAGGTGTGGTGTGAGCTTTAGGCGAATCGTTTGCAAGTCTCTCCGGTTTTTCCACCGAACATGACAGCATTGTTGCTGAAGGCGAAAGCGTACGGCAGATGCCGGCAGGTGTCCAAGCACAGTTAGCGTTTAACGATTCCGCTCATTGTGATCATCATCTCCATCGCTCCCTCCGTGGAACAAACTCTGAGACTTTTTCCATGCCTGCTTAGCCACGCGACGTCCGCAGGCTCTTCCGGCCAGGTCTCCGAGCTCAAAGTGGATTCCGCCATAACGGCGTGAGATTCCCGCCTGATCGGCTGCTTCGCTGAACGTTGCCCATGAGAGAGTGACAACATGTTGAGGAGTGAATCCGGGTTCAGTAACCGAGCTCCCGGGAGCAAAAGTCACCGACGCTCCAAAACTGTCGCTGTGGGTAAAGAGCCTCAGGATCTCGGCGCCTGCGGCACTAAAGGTACTATGTCCCGACATGAACTCGGGAAATGGGGGTGTGGGGAAGGTACTCAGTTGATACGGAATCCATTGCGATCCATCCATGGTGACGGCTCCCTTTCCGGGACCGCCCCAAGCTCGAATTTGCTGGCCATGAAACAAGAACGGAATGGCTGTCACGGGGCGAACCGAGTCGAAGTGACGCTTCGAGTCCCAGCACGAGATACCGCCGTCGAAGATGGCGTTGGTGAGTGCGAAGAACATCTTTACATCCTCGTCAACCGCATGGTGATCTCTCGCAGAGATGAATTGCGCGAATAGATCCCAGTGTCCGGGCGGCAGCTCTGACCTTGGCCCGTTCGCCCAGTACTCCGCAATCACTTTCTGCTCGTCAGTAAGCTCGGCACTCAGATCCACGAGGTCCTTAACTGGTCCACAGAAATTAAGGCAAAGGGCGTCACCTTTGACCACTGCGCACCCACGAAGGTCGGAGTCACAATCTTCTTCCCGTTGAAATACGTGAGGGGCTGCCAGTGGTTGGGATCGATGATGGTAGAAATATCGCTTACCGGAACGGTACTCGGCTTATTAACCGGAGTGTAGCCAGTGTAGTCAGCATAAGGCACTCCGCTGAGAGTAAGATTTCCCAGTTGGTTGGATCCGTCGGTGTGCCGGAATGCGAGCACGGCAGCGCAAGCCACATTTCCGATTCCACTGGGGGTTCTTACATCGGCCGAAGTGTCTTGGATATCGTATCCAAGTTGGGCCATCAATGGATCGAAGACGCTGGCCTTATCTCCAGGGAACAAATCCACAGCCGCCCGATACGCAGCGAAACTGATGGCTTGGTTCTTATTCGCGAGGGTGCTTTCCTTTTTGGGACGTCGCAAGCTGCCCCGGAGCTGCGTGCCTATGGCGTGTTCGTCATACGCGGCCCAGGCATCATAAATGCAGGTATGCACGATTGCCAGCGCCCGAGCCACCATCGGTGGACCAAGAGTGCTGTCGCGCACGCCCTGTATCACCGCCTGATTCCACTGCACCACGATAGTTGAACTCTGCGCGTAAGAAGTCGCCGATGTGAGAATTAAGACGAGGAAGATAACGACAGTGCAGACTCGAATGACCGTCATGTCCAGAGTCTCCTTGGATCAAACCAGGACAAAAAGAGAGGATTCCTCGCCGGGAACCCGGCGAAGAATCCCACGAACATTCAAATTGAAGGATTGGAGGAATCTGTCAGCTAGACGAACGCGCCGTTTCTCTCCCTCCCAATTTGGGCAAAGTTGACCGTGGTACTTCCCGGATCGGAAACGAAATGGAACCCGTGTCCGGTACTGGGAAGCGTAGTAACGTCCACATTAATTTCGCAAGAGTCCTCAATGAAGTCTCCGGCGAAGCGGTCTTGTGGATCCGTGGAGGTGAACGACGTCATTCGCTTGACTCCGCTCCAACGCATTTTGAATGAGTTGAGAACGGCAGCAACAGGATGACCCATGGGATGACTAGCATCCAAACTGTTCGCAACCGTGAAAGCATCAAGCGCGCAGTAGTTCCGGATATGGAGCACGGCCCTAGCTTCGTCAAAATCAACCTTCACACTGGAAGGTTCTGTCGCTGCGGTCCAAAACAGAGTGGTGCGCGAAATCCCCAGGTCGTAGGAGTGGAGTCCCAGCGGGCTCGCCGAGCCCGGAAGACTGTCGAGTCAAATAAAGGCGAAGCTGCCTCGATGCTTTTGTCCGTCAGTTCCCAGAAACATGCCCGACATGAAACGGCTGTCGGTGTGGAAACTGTACGTTGCACTCATGCCCGTATTCAAATCTGTCCCGGTGCCGGTTAGAAGCAAATCGGCCTCACCGATGAACCCTTTGAAGTCATAAATCGCAGAGGGATCGCGCCCCCCGGGATGTGCTCCCGTCGGATCGGTAGGCACTGCTGTGCCTTCAACTGGACCTTCGAAGAAGAAGTGGGCCTTAACGCCAAATCCCGCGAGGACCGCTTCATTGACGTGAGGAATCGGATCAGGCGAGGAACACAGTTCGCCTGCACTGCAGGAACGTTGATTTTCGTCATCATCTGCGAACGCTGGTGGTGGAAA
>QIAI01000048.1 GCA_003224995.1 Acidobacteriota bacterium | reverse complement strand
TCCGGTAATGCGAGATGGCGTAGTAGACGATCGAGAAGGCAGTTGCCCACACCACGTCCATCAACAGACTGTGCGACCACGGATAGCTTACGAAATCAAACGGCGTGAATTTGGTGTTGCCGGGATCGATACGCACTTGTTCCCACCCGAGCAGCAGGAAGAGCGGCCAAAGTATGTCCGCGAACAAAGGGGCCGCCAGCAGGACGGCAAGCGAGGAACGGGGCGCGAACTTTTTCGACGCAAAGCCTACGGCGAAGTGCCCGATAAACATTGTTCACCAGGAAAGTTAAGACTACGGACTGGGCCTGAGCGACCGCTCAATGTCCTGAGCGACCGCTCAATGTAAAGATTCGGTCAATTCAAGTAAATGACTGTAGGGAGCCTTGCACCTTCGGCCGACAATTTTCATCTCAATCATAGCCATGCAGAGGCGAGTCGAAATCGATGCGGCCCGAGGTGTGATGCTGGTGTGGATGACGCTGACCCATCTGCCGACAATTGTCAGTACGTATGTCAACCAGCCCTTCGGATTCGTATCAGGCGCGGAAGGGTTTATTTTTCTCTCTGCATTATTTACCGGTCGCACTTATTTTCTGCTGGCAGAGCGGGAAGGCAATCGAGCCATGCTCGGCCAGTTGTGGATGCGGGCCCTACGGCTTTATATCTACCATCTGATACTGCTGGCTCTCGCAATTGTAGTGATCACGGAACTCGCTGCTGGAGGTCATCGTCCGGGGCTGCACAATCTGCTCGATTTCTACTTTGCTGCTCCCAGGAAAGCTCCCGTTGCCGGTGCACTGTTGATCTACAGGCCTCCTCTGCTTGACATCCTGCCGATGTACATCACTTTTCTGCTGTTCACGCCCTTGGCGCTCACGCTGGGGCGGAAGATCGGATGGAAGCTGATTTTGAGCGTAGGATTCGCGCTCTGGTTGGCAGCACAGTTTGGGCTCCGGCAGGCGGTCTATGAATTCGGCACTCAAGTATTCGGGGTACGTATGCCCCTGAGCGCCACCGGTTCCTTCGACCTGTTTGCCTGGCAGTTCATGTGGTTGCTCGGTCTATATTGCGGCGCCCGGTGGTCGAAAGGCGATTTGCCGGTCGAGAAGTGGGCAAAACAGATGCTGATTCCAGCATTGGTAATCGTGCCGGTGCTTTTCGCAATGCGGTACTCGGTGGGACGCAGCATCGAACTGGGAATCTTCGAGGTCTCTTTCAACAAGTGGCATCTTGGAATTGTGCGGCTGATCAACTTCGCCGCATCAAGCCATTCGTCATGATGGGCCAAGCCTCTTTACAAGTTTTCTGTGCACACTTGTTGTTCTGTTTCATCGGACTTGCGATCATGCGGGAAGAGCCAATGGTGAACGGTTGGCAAGAAGCGGCCCTGGTGGCGATGGCGTTATCAGGCATGTTGCTGACCGCGCAGATCTTTTCCAGGAAGCGTTCTCTTCCGAGGCACGCCCAAGTGACGACTCGAGCGGTTCCCCAATTCGGGGATTGAAAATCGCCGGCTTCGAAAAGCAAAATCCATGCAGCTTGAGAAAGTACGAATACTCCGCAATGGATCAAGGATTGTTGGAAGCGCGTTGACTGGGGCAGCGCAACTGGATGGCGCGAGTTTCACCCTTAGCATCCCGTTCTGAAGTTTGGCAGCCCTCCCGATTCAGTTCGGTTTCCAGCTTTTCCAAAAGCCTTCGCTGCTCGGGAAAGCCATAGGTAACGTGGTTGGCCTGGTCCGGAAGAAATAGCCATACTAGCGGTTCTGAAGAGCTCACGATCTTGCTGGTTTCCTGATGAAGCCACTGCTGGTCGGCTGCTTCCCCATTCCAAGGTCCCGGAGGCGGGGTGCCGACGATCTCTACGGGCCGCCGGTTGCTTCCCTGGAAGTCCAGATGGGGGCAAATCCCACCACGTTCGTCACGCTCGATCGCATAGCCCAATTGCGCCTCGCGTAAACAGCGATCGGCCAAATCAATTCGCTGTTTGATCAAATCAGGATGACTCCAGTCGCCGGCGTAATACTCCCAGGATGCGTAGTGACCGAAGACCACGTACACCGCGGCTGTTTTATTCTGGTTTTCGATTTTTCTAACCACATCTCGAGAACCTTCGCGTTGGCGGAAGTGCCACGCGTGGGTCAGACTTGGAAGAAGAAATAGAGAAGCAAGGAGAATGAACACGAGATTGGAGGACCGCTCAGGGACGAGGTCCGCAAGAGTGGCAAAGCCGTTGGCGTAAATCCAGAACAACACGGGCGCCAGAAACAATACGAGCCGCACCACGATGGGATATTGCCGTAGAGAGGAAGCCAACAGCACCAAGGCGAAGGGAGCAACCGCCAACCCCGCGAAGGGCAACCCCATTTTGCTCGCGATTCCCAGAACGCCTGCCACAAACAATGCGCACAGCAGCAGCTTTGGAATCCACAGAATTTGCGTATCGCCCAGCAGCACTATGAGTGCGGTGGCGAGATGTTGGCGAAAGCCCGTAACGTGCGGATCTAGAAATTTTGGCTCCCAGTAGGCGCGCATGAAGGCGTTGTGGCTGACGCCGCGATAGGAAAGCCAATAAAGCAGCCCGAACCCAAGCAACCATACGATTGCCGCGAGCAAGGCATTCTTTCGCCACTCGGACGAGCTGCGAAACCGGCGATCGTAAACCGCGGCTCCGCCTATCGCCGCCAGGATGAAAATCACCGGTTGGGAAAACAGCAGCGCTGCCATGCCAGTCACGATGAGCCGAGGCCAACCTCGGCTATTTTCGCTGCGAAGAGTCGTTATAGCGGCCCATAGGACAAGCAATGTGACCAAGGCATCAAGCCCATATTGCTTGACCTCGCCGGAGTAGTAGATCAGCGGTTCTGAAATTGCAAGCAGAGCCGCGAACAGGAGAACAACCCGCTGTTCAAAAATCCGATGGTAGAGAAACCAAGCCAGCACAGTCAGCGCGCAGCCGCCGAGTAGCAAGGGAAGACGCAAGGCCCACTCGGAGTATCCGAATACGCTTCCCATGGCTTTGAGAAGCAACAGCAATCCGAACGGCATGGTCTGATCGTAGCTGAGAGGATGGAACAGGCCGCTGAAAGTTCGCAATCGTAAGTTGAGAGCAACCGCGATTTCATCTCCCCAGAGCGACCGGTTGTTGAGGTACTGCGCCACTCTGAGGCCGATTCCGAGAGCCATGACGGTGGAAGCCAACAATCTCTCGGTACGGCTACCCTGCGGTACTACGGAACGCGACAGCATGACTACTGCAACACTTTTTTCGAAATAGCATGAGTTGAGAAGTACTTGGATGACACATCGTAGAAGGGTAGTTGCCAGCTTTCGAGCGAGCGACCGCTAGCGAACTTTGGAATGTATTAAGCCAACATTAATTTCTGAGGACAGAGTAATGAAGCGAGAAAGCGGTGCGCAAACTTGCTGAAGAATTGATGATCGGCAACCCCGCTTCGTGGGACTGGCTTTCAGCCACTCTCAACGGGAACGAACCTTCCTCGGTCTGCCCGCATCCACGTTGCAGCATAATTCGGAGATTCCTAGAATGAGCAAAAAGAATGGCCTGGCAGATCCCTCCCGGCTGAAGCCTCTCGACTCTGATGACAAGCAGCTGCTCAGAGTGGTCATTGAGACACCAAAAGGAAGCCGTAACAAATTTGCCTTCAACCAGGATGAGCACATCTTCGAGTTGAAGACGGTATTGCCTTCCGGGATGACATTCCCCTATGACTTCGGATTTGTTCCTTCAACCGCGGCCGATGATGGAGATCCCGTCGATGTGCTGGTGCTGATGGATGAACCGGCCTTTCCCGGATGTGTGCTGAAGTGCAGACCGATCGGCGTAATCGAAGGGGAACAGGTGGACGATGGAAAAAAGATACGGAATGACCGGATCGTAGCCGTCCAGAAGGACGCTCATAGCTGGTCGGACGTAAAAACTATTGATGATCTGGGCAAGCAATTCTGCCGGGAACTGGAAGAATTCTTCGTCAACTACCATCGGCTTTCCGGAAAGAAATACCGCGTGCTTGGCTTGAAGGGGCCCGCTCAAGCGCGGAAACTGGTGAAGGCAGATCGTGCATGAGCCAAATACCTGGCTTATTCTTGGCCGGCAGGATATCCGATAGCGTTCATTGCCGCCATGACGAGTGCAGTGGGGATGTTACGCCAGTCGACCCTACCGGATTCGTGTTTCAATTTTGGGTGGACTGGAATCCACCCCTATGCTGCGACCGACCGGTTTTTCGGCGAATTCCTGAGACACGCAGCGACGGAACACCGTAGACCAGCACCACGATTGCACCACTTGCGGGGCACCCCACTAAAGTGCTATTCAAACCCCCACGAAAGTGCCATAAACAGTTGTTCCAGGCACCACCCCAAAGAAGAATTACATTTCAGGCCGTTCGCCGGGAAGGCAACTCAATTGAATCGACAAGCGGGAGCGAGGGCAATGGTTTCCTTCATCACAATTGTGACAGCAGACGATCATCCAACGTTTAGGGACGGTTTGGGGCGTCTGCTTGAGATCGAGCCTGATCTCAAGGTTATCGCGCAAGCGAACTATGTGGCGGATGCCATAAATCGTGTGCTCGAACTGAAACCAGACATTTTGCTGTTGGACCTTAAGATGCCGCCGCAGCCGAAGGCGGAAATATCACCCCGAGGCGGTCTGGATGCCTTGGCGGCGGTCAAGGGCTCAGGGTCCATGACTAAAACCATTCTCTTTTCGGCTGAAATTGAAACAGAGGAGATCATTGAGGCCATAGAGCTAGGGGCTCGGGGCGTTCTTCTAAAGAGCGCCGCGACTGAATTGTTGATCGAGGGCATTCGAACAGTGATGAGGGGAGCATGTTGGGCCGGGACAGAAGCGGTTCCCACCTTCGATGCACTGCTAAGAAAGACGCATGAAGAGGTAAACAAGCGAAAATTCGGGCTGACTCCAAGAGAGCTTGAGGTCGTCTCAGCGATTGTCAGACACAGCATGTCCAACAAAGATATCGCTCAGCTTTTCAAGATCGCTGAAGACACCGTTAAGCATCACGTCTTCAATAGTTGCGAGAAAGTTGGAGCCTCAAATCGTCTTGAACTGGGCAACTTCGCTCGTGCGCATAAGCTTCCATTAAAGGATCTCTTTTGAATTTACGCATGGTAGGAAATGATACTGAAAATCTCCCTTGCTAGGGCTAAGTAATGACGTGAATTCGGAGTTCCGGTGCGGTGACAACAGCACAGGAAAACCATAGGAAGGATTTCAAGCAATGACACCGGAAGAGTCCAGCGCCTTCTTCAATTTGTGGAGCGAGCCCGCCTCCGAGCCGGCGCGCCGTTTTATCGACTTCCTCGCAGATCCCGATGCGGGCGATTGGGATCAGGGGATTACGAACACCTATAGCTGTGGCGACTACATTGCCGGAGACTTACAGGAGCACGCTCGCGGGTGCAATCTCCCCATCGCCGAGTGCCACCTGTGCCGTTTATGTGAGCTGGAAATCAAGCGCCGATGGCCTGATGTTTGGCTGTCGAAATGGCCGGGAGCTACAGCAGATGAGACTCAGGGGTTCACTGAGCTGGAATTTCATGTCATTTTCGCGATGTGCTGGGGCTGGGCGCCATATTGGCGCTTAAACAAGAAGGAGATAGCCCAGCAGCTCGGGCTTATCGGGATGACCGAAGGAATTGTCCACACGATCATGTCCAGCATCTTCGAAAAACTTGGTTCATCGGGTGGATGGGAATTGCGCGAGTTCGCCAAGGCCGCATTAAACGGCGAACTGCGGCGTCGCTTGAGCCACCGATGAGTGCTACTCCTAACGACTGCGGCGTCTACTGCGACCTTGAGACCGTCACATATCAGGTAGACGGCACGACGACCTCGTGGACGGTCTCTTTACTTTGCTGGAGCGGCTGGTACAGCAGGGGCTGGAACTTCGAAAGATCCACTGGATTGAGGCATAGAGTCGTCGTGCACACCGAGCTCTTTGCGAATGGCTTTTCTTGCAAATAATATCGCCTTATAAAGATCTGTCTGACTCGTTTTATAAACTTCGAGATCGCCCGTACTCATCTTTGACGCTGTCGTACCGGCCATTGCTCCGAATGTGTCGAAAATCTTCGTCGTTTCATTTGTACAAACCACTGCCGCGACAGAGTTCGCCTGATCGTATGCTTTCTGCCCGTTGCTCCACTTGAGCGTGCTGTTGTACTTCGACTCAGCCCAACTGTCATTACTCCCCTCCGCAATGCTCTTCGCTTCCTGCTGAAAAACCGTATAGAGAGATAACAACGCATCGTCGAGCTCCGAGATCCGCCGCGTGATCTCGAAGAGAGCTTCTTTCTTCATTTCCCAGTGTTTTTGTCGGTCCCACAGTTCGCCGGAAAGCCTGTTCTCGATTGTCTTTGTTGCCTCGGTCACAGCTTTCACTTGATCCACGACCTTTTGAATATCCTCATGGATTGCCAGATTCTCGCCCTTCTTCTTCATGTATCCAGCAAGAAACCCCGCGAATGCCGAGACCATAATCCCCAACGCAACTAGGACTGAATTCACATTCACCTCAAAAAATCACCGTCGCCCTACGTTTGACCTTTGCATTGACCGAATCCCCCAAATTCAGTTTTTCTATAGGACTTCGCTGCAGTCTCGCACCAACGGACTCGGAGCGCCTTCCGCTCTTTGGATTGGAGAAACATTCCTGTAGTACACGTACCTGCTCCGTCGTTTGCACCTGACGTGCCTGGATGTCTTGGCTGACGTCCTGAAGTTGTATCCGTAACGCTTCATCATCCTTGGCCGAAGGGCCGATCGTAATGTTGTTGCTTGCAATCTGATTGCGATTGCTGATCACCAATGTTCCGTTGCTTCCAACGACGTTGGATGCAACCAGCGATTTCGAGGGCATCCAGATGGGTGACAACCCAAAGCCGATCGTCAGGATGATTCCAACAACCCCAAGCCGTTGGCTAGATGGAAGCGAGTTCCAGCGAGGTCTTAGCCCCTGCGCGTGTTGCCAGCAAACGACCTGCCCAGTTCGTACACTTCTCTTACAGGCAGTTCCATTTCGGTTCATGGAGGTGCAGGTCGATGTGTTGGTGCCCGACATTTCATCCCTCGATTTTGGTCTCCCCACGAGATTACGCCCGTCGGCCAGGTAGTTGGAAGGGGGGAAGCGATCGAAGGGGGGTGCAACTCCCTCCCGTCATGTTCTCACCCCGT
>QIAI01000047.1 GCA_003224995.1 Acidobacteriota bacterium | reverse complement strand
GCAGTTCCTCGGCGTCCAGTCCGTCCTCCGGATAGATGGCGCGACCCACGCTCAGCGACAAGATGTCTTCCTGGCAGATTTCCTGACCGACTTGCCGCGCCAGGTCCCGCATTTGCTCGGCTTTCTTGGTGGCGGCGTCGGTGGTCAAGCCGGGAGCGATGACCACGAATTCGTCTCCGCCCATGCGCGCGACATAGTCATATTCCCGGCAGGACTGCCGTAAGGCCTGGGCAAAGAGACGCAGCACCCGGTTGCCTTCGAGATGGCCGAAGCGATCATTGATCTGCTTGAAACCGTCCATGTCGCAAACCATGACGGTGAGCGAAGAGGCCTCGCGCTTGCAGCGCGCCAACTCCTTATCCAGTTCCAGGAAGAGTGAGCGCGCATTAGGCAGTTCGGTGAGAAAGTCAGTGGTGGCGGAGTTTTCCGCCTGCTGGTATTTCAACGCGTTCTCGATGGCCAGCGCCATCTTAGAAGTAACGGCAAGCAGGATTCGCAGGTGGTCCGAAGTGAAAGCGTCCGGTTCGGACTGGTAAAGGGCCAGTACGCCGACCACGCCGCCCAAGCCTTCGAGCGGGAGGGCGAGAGCCGAGCGCAAGGTGCTGAATTTCATGGGATCGTTCAGATAGCCGGGCTCGACGGACGGGTTGCCGTTGATAATCGGCTTGCGATTCTGTGCGACCCATCCCGAGAGACCTTGGCCCACGGGTATACGTAAGGATTCAAACAGACGGAAGTTGTCGCCGCTAACGTGCTGCGGATAGAGCACGTCGTTGCGCCGCACGTAGATTGCGATGGAATCGTAAGGAACCAGCCGCTTCAGCTTCACGGAAAAAACAGACAGAGTTTCGTCGAGGCTGAGGGAAGCGCCAAGGTCCTGGCTGAGTTCGAAGAGAGTCTGCGCTTCCTGCCTGGCAGCTGCAATGGATGCCAGGAAAGTGGCTTGCTCCTTGTCCTTAGGTGGGGTTTCAACGAATCCGGCCGCGGGCGCGGTACCGCGCTCAACTTTTACATCGGTGGAAAGTTTGGACCACTTCACGTTCCCGGAGCGTTGCGCGACCAGTTTTTCCAGATCTCGATAACGAAGTTGCAGCACATCGACTACGCGAGGATCAAAGGCGCGTCCGGACTCCAGCTTGAGCCGCTCCATGACTTCGTCGAGCGCGATGGCGCGCCGGTACTGGCGATCGGATGCCATGGCATCCAGAAAGTCGACCGCACTCAGAATGCGCGCGCCGATCGGAATTTCCTCGCCTTTGAGGCCGAAGGGATAACCGGAGCCATCGTATTTCTCATGGTGCGCGCGAACAATCGGAACCACCGGATAGGGAAAGCGCACGCGCTCGAGGATCTCGGCACCTACGACCGGGTGGATCTTCATCTTCTCGAATTCTTCGGGGGTGAGGCGGCCGGGCTTCGAGATGATATGTTCCGGCACCGCCAACTTGCCAATGTCGTGCAGCAAGGCGGCGGCCTGCAGGGCCTCCATCTCTTCAGGAGTGACCCGCAAGTCCTTAGCAACTTCGATGGCATAGACGCGCACCCGCTGCAGGTGATCGTGCGTGGTGTGGTCCTTGGCTTCGATGGCCAGCGCGAGGGCCTCGATGGTACGCATGTGGAGATTGGCCATCTCTTCCACATGTCCTTTTTCATCTTCCAGCTTGGCCAGGTACAGGCGATAGGAGCGATAGATGAGGTAGACCGCGGGTAGGATCAGCAGGGAGGTCTGCCATTCCACAATCTTGTTGAGCCAACTCACCAGGCCGGCCACTCCGGCGCCCACCAGGTAATAGGGGAACGACCAGAAGTAGCAATCGGCCCAGATTCGCCGCAGCGACTTATGTTCGGTCAGCGAAATGATGGTCGCGACGGGCAGCGTGTTGGCGGCGAAATAGGTAGCCGCGGTGGCGACCAATAGCACGGCTGGATTGTTCTGCGCCCGGAAAATCGGCACGTGGTAAACGCAGTAGGCCAGCGCGATGGCAAAGGAAGTGGCGCAGGTGTTAAAGATAACCTGCACCGCGTTGGGGCGATCCCGGTAGAAACATTGCGTCAGAATGGCCGCGCATCCGAGCGCGAGGGTTTCGGCGAAACTCAGCTCGAGCACACCCAGCAGGATGAAAAGGAAATTCACTGACATCGTGCCGGTGATTCCGGGCAGGTTGACCTTCAGGCGAGAGGCGGCGACCGCGACCAGCAGGTAGCAAACGAACCTGACGGGTTGGCTGGTATGGGGGTGCATGGCCCCAACCACCAGGACCGCCGATCCCAAAGCGACGATCACGCCGATGTACAAGCGTGCGCTAAGGCTCATTGCCTTCCAAGACTGTGCTTTACTCGCCATGTCTAAAATCAGGCCAGGGCTCTTGCTTCGATCTTCGGGGGTGGCAAAGACACCAAGGCGCGTGGTTCAGAAATACCAGCTAAGGCTTGTAAAACCAATCAATTAGGGAATCTCGCGGAAACTTTCGTAACTCATTTTTCGGCAGTAGTGCTAAAGGGTATTGAGAACACGGAAGCCTCGCTATGAGCCGGGCTGGAAGGGTTCTGAAGAGCGCTTC
Source organism: Acidobacteriota bacterium (assembly GCA_003224995.1). Taxonomy (GTDB): domain Bacteria; phylum Acidobacteriota; class Terriglobia; order Terriglobales; family Acidobacteriaceae; genus Gp1-AA133. The sequence continues at coordinate 2,752 of QIAI01000047.1, read as the reverse complement.
CCAGCCATTGTTCGCCTGGCATGATCCCGGAGAGATAAAGCGGCCTATTTGCCAGCCTTGCTGCCGAGGCTGCCGCGGATCACAACCACGGAGGCCTGCGGTAGTTCAAAGGACGTATCCGCGCCAGCATTCAGGGTGCTCTTGACCGCCGGTCCATCGGGATCGGCCGAGCCGCCCTTCGCGTCCGGGTGCCACTGATACTGTGCGCGCCCAAAGGTGGTGGTGGCCACTGGTCCGGTGAGGTAGCGCTCGGAATTGGTTTTGTCGTCGTGAAATGAGATCCGAACCTTGTGGTCGTTCCATTGGTCGCGGTTGACGACCAGCAACGAGTATTGCCCGTCGGGACGGAGAGTGGCATACGCGGTCACGAGCGAATGTCCGGCGGGATCCTGCAAATCGCCGGCCGCGCGAAACAGGCGATGTTCTCCACTCCCGGGCTGCACCCATTCCAGGTTGATCAATTGGCTAGCGAAGAACTGCGAGGTAGGCTGCAGAATCTGAAAGTCTTTCTCGCTGGTGGTGAACATTCCGAAAGTTCCCATGGAGTTGTTGCAGCCGTGATGAATGCCCATGGGCAAGTAGTGGAAGTAATAAACGGCGTCTCCACCCGCGGTGAGAAAGGCACCCACATAATCGGCGAGCCACAATGCACCGAAGATGTCGACGAATGACTCGTCGGCCTGCCACGAAATATTGGATTCGGTGATGAAGAGGGGAACGTCTCGCGGTACCCCATCGTCATGCCACACATCAACGATGTGACTGACCAGTCGAGGCTCGTCATACAGACTATTCCAGGTAACCGTGCAGGGAACATAGGGGTAATGCTCGAAGGCGAAGAAGGCAAGGTCCTTCAAATGGCCGTGGTCCCGCAGGTAGTCAACAAAGCGGCGCGTCCAGGAGGTGCGGCCTTGCGCGTCGGGCCACACGACGATGTCTTCGTTTTGTCCCGTGAAGACCGGGCCCCCGAGTTTCAGCGCCGGGTCGACTTTGTGCAGCGCGTCAGCGAACTGGACGTACAGCGCGGCATAGTCTTCGGGCAGCATGAATTGGCCGTCGGGTTCTTCGCCCATCTCGACATAGGAGATCGGGTACTTGCGTTTCTCGAGATAGGCAATCTGGTTGGCCGCGTCTTCGGGGATGTTGAAGACCATGGCGATGGGAATCATCGCGGGAAGGCCGCGGGTGGCGCCGCTGGTATAGAACAAGTCGAGTCCGACCTGGTCGCCCAGCTTCGGATCGAAATTCGCGGGCTCGTGCCAGGGATCAACGGAAGAGCACCAGGTGGTAGTCTGCGCCTGATCGGGGGTATGCAGGATGGAGTCGTGAAAATCGCCATTCGAGCTGACCGTGCCGACATAGAGTTCACGGATCGCGAATCCAACGCAGTTGCGCCGATCCTCGGAGCCATGCGAATCGCATGTATTGGAAGATTCCGTCATCCAGATGCGCAGGAAACGCACCGGCATGGGCACGGGAGCCAGCTTCAGGGTCGCGATTCCTCCGGCGCCGTTCTCTACCGCGCCGCCCGAGAAGGTGATCCATGAGCCCTTGGCGGGCTGAACGATGGGCTGCTCGCCGGTCCAATACTGGACGCGATAGCGCTTGGCATAAGGGTCCGCCCATGCGATGCGAATGGCATTGATGGCCAGCGGATTGGCGAGGTCGATCACAATCCACTGGGGATGCGACGAGTCGTCCTCGCCGGTGAACATCCGGGTCAGGTAGGGATTGCTCTTCCAGTAGGTGTTGACGTCTCCGTCGGTGAGGCGGCCGTAGCCAGTGGCATCGGTTCCATCATTGCGAGTCGCGCCCCGGTGGGGCAGCGGGTAGCCGTAGGAGTGGCGGATGATCTCCGTGGGCTCACTACTGCTGGTGAAATAACCCTTGCCGCTGGGATCGCTCCAGGCGCCTTTCGGATTCCAATGCCAGGCCTCGATGTGCAACTCGGTATTCTGACGATAGCTCACGGGCTGCCAGCCCGCGCTGAGAACTTTCTGGAGAGCCTCTTCGGTGAAGAGCTTGTCGATGGCTGGGGCCGGCATGCGATCAATGCCCGCGCCCAAGGCCTGATTGGGGATGAACTTGTTGGCAACGTGATCGGGCGTGATATCGACATGAATCGTCTGCGCGCGCGCCACCAGGGCAGCGAAGGTTAGGACAAGCACCCAGGCGAAAATAATTCGTCGCGACAGCGGGATGTGCAGAGGTCGTGAGACTCCACCCTCACGAAATGACTTTCGGCTAGCACTTATCGAGATCACGGCAATCCCCCTGAATCTTAGTGTTACGTTTTAATAGCCGAATTTCTTTAAATTTCCGCGCCCATTGTACCGAGGGAGTGCCGAAAAAGGAAATCAACTCAGCGGAGGGCAAGCCAGGTTTCGCGCGGGCTGAGTAGTGTCCTGTCCCGCCCTGAGTGAAGAGAACCCGTCGTTGAAACACAAGGTCCCTCCACTCCGCTCCGGTCGGGATGACAGACTTATGTCGCGAATTGCAACACGAACGACTACATCCTGCGCCAGCGCACGCCGTCTTTTGTGTTTTCGACGAGGATGCCGGCGGCGGTGAGTTCGGCGCGCAGGGCATCGGACTCTTTGAACTTGCGTTCTTTGCGGAAGGCGTTCATTTGGGCAATTTTCTGGTTGATGTCAGCGTCGGACAGTTGGCCGGAACTGGCCAGCGCGAGGGCTTCGGGACTGATGTCCTTATCGCGGCCTTCGCGGCGCGCCCACTCGAGGATGGATTTAAC
>QIAI01000046.1 GCA_003224995.1 Acidobacteriota bacterium | reverse complement strand
CCATCCGCGGCGGCTGGGGCCGCATGGGGATGACTCACATCCGCCTGGCCAATGCCAATGAGGATGTGCTTCGGGGTGCTCTGCAAGCCGCCTGGAAGCTTCGCATCGCAAAGAATAAAAAAACGAAGTCGAAAACTCCCAGCAAGCGGCCTCGACGCGGGCATTAACCTGCCTCGCTCCAGCTACTACCTATTTCTCGTTGCCCTCCGGCAGGAGTCCCCGATATTTCAGCATGGGCTCGGCGGTCGGCTCGCCTCCGCGCCACTCCGAGTACATCCTGCCGAGTTCCTCGGTGTTGCCGCGAGAAAGGATCATTTGGCGGAAACGATCGCCGTTCGCGCGGGTCAGGCCTCCGTGNTCATGATCGAGCAGTTCGGCCCAGAGGTAGGCGTAGTACCCGGCGGAATAGCCTCCACCCCAGATGTGCGCGAAGTAGCTGGAGCGGTAACGCGGGGGAACGTAACTGAGGGCAAGATGAGTTTTCTCCAGCGCGGCGCGTTCGAATTTGTCAGGGTCCTGCGCCGGAGTCCCCGGAGTCAAGGTGTGCCACTGCATGTCGAGTTCGGCTGCGGCGACAACTTCGGTGAAAGCATAACCTTGGTTGAACTTGATCGATTTTTTAATCTTGGCGGCGAGCTCCGCCGGAATCGGCTCGCCAGTCTGGTAATGCTTGGCGTAGTGATGAAATACGGTTGGATTGGTCGCCCAGTTTTCGTTAAATTGCGAGGGGAACTCGACGTAATCACGGGCGACGGCCGTGCCGGAAAGCGTGGGGTAATTGGTGTTGGCGAACATGCCGTGCAGCGCGTGGCCGAACTCATGGAACATGGTGGTGACATCCCGAAAGGTCAGTAGCGCGGGCTGGCCGGGCGCGGGCTTCGCGAAATTGGCCACGTTTACTACCACCGGCAGCGTGCCCAGCAGCTTAGACTGGCCGACCAGGCTGTCCATCCACGCGCCGCCCTGCTTGTTATCGCGCTTGAAATAGTCGCAGTACCAGAGGGCGAGCGGCTTGCCGTCGGAGTCGCTCACTTCGAACACGCGCACTTCCGGGTTGTAAACGGGAATGTCCTTGCGTTCTTTGAAGGTGATTCCGTAAAGCTGGGTAGCGGCGAAGAACACGCCGTTTTCCAGCACATTGTTCAGTTCAAAGTAGGGCTTAACTTGGGATTCGTCGAGATCATACTTCGCTTTGCGAACCTGCTCGGCAAAAAAGTCCCAGTCCCAGGGTTGAAGCTGGAACCCGCCTTTCTGCTGGTCGATGAGGCTCTGGATATCGGCGGCTTCGGCATGGGCTTTGGCCGTGGTGCCGGGAACCAGCGAGTCCATGAACTTGAGAGCGGCCTCGGGAGTCTTGGCCATCTGGTCTTCCAGCTTCCACGCGGCGTAGTTCGGGAAACCGAGGAGCTTGGCTTTTTCAGAACGCAATTGCGCCAGGCGGGAAACCGTTTCGCGAGTGTCATTGGGACCGCCACGCTCGGCGCGCTTCCAGGAATTCTCGAACAACGCCTGGCGGGTGGAGCGTTGTTGCAGAACGGCGAGATCGGGCTGCTGGGTCGTGTTCTGCAGGGGAATAATGTAACCGGCGACCTTGCGTCCCTTGGCAGCTTCCGCGGCAGAGGCAATTTGGGAGTCCGTCAAGCCGGCGAGGGCGGCCTTGTCGGTGGTGACGTAGGCGCCATCCTTGGTGGCCGCCAGGAGTTTCGTGGAGAAAGCCTGGCTCAGAGTCGATACCTCTTCGTTTAACTTTTTGAGAGCAGTCTTGTCGGCATCGGAGAGATTCGCGCCCGCATGAATAAACCGCTTGTAGTAGTACTCGACCAGGCGGAGAGACTCAGCATCGAGCTTCAGTGACTCGCGCTGGTCATAAACCGCTTTCACCCGCTGGAAAAGCTTTGCGTCTAGAAAGATGGCGTCGGAGTGCGCGGCCAGTTTGGGAGCCTCGATCTCCTGAACTTTTTGCAGCTCGGGATTGAGGTTTGCGCTGGTGACCGCGTTAAAGGCGGACATGGCGCGGTCAAAAAGGCGTCCAGTTTTCTCCATCGCCACTATGGTGTTTTCGAAGTTGGGCGGCGCGGGATTCTCGGCGATGGCCTTCATTTCCTCGCGCTGCTTCGCCATGCCGGCCTCGATGGCGGGCTGGTAGTCGGAATCCTTGATCTTGTCGAACGGTGGCGCTTCAAAGGGCAGAGTACTTTCGGCGAAAAAGGGATTGCCGGGGCCGAAATCAGCCGCGGCGCCATACACGGGAGTTTCTGTCGATGCGATGGCCATGACTGCGATCAGTGTACCAACTCGAAATAGATTTTTGCTGGAATGACGCGATGAGGACGTGCTCATAAGGTGTTTGTCGTACCTCGCAAAAGAATTGTAAAGGAGGCCAGTGGACATAATCGACTGAACTATCCAATTTGGACGCGGCAGCTACCGTTTTGGGAGCGCGGCGAGATGAAAGTAGCGGCGCGCTTGCTGAACATCTTTGGCAATCTGCTCGCGCAGGGACTCGACCGAGGGAAACTTGATTTCATCGCGAAGACGCTGCAAAAAGAAAATCTCGACCTCGGTGTCCGCTTTCAGAGGGATGGGATGGAAGTTCAGCAGGTGCGATTCGATGGCAAAAGAGTCTGCCCCGAAGGTCGGCCGGTTTCCCACATTTGTGACCGAGTCGAAGCACTCCTCGCCGACCCGCGTGCGGGTGACATAAACGCCGTCCTGGGGAACGAGTTCGTCGTAGCGGCTCAGGTTGATCGTAGGAACGGTGTACTTGCTGCCGTAACCCCGGCCGCGTCCCGCCGTGGAGAGAATCGCGAAGGGCCGGCCCAGCAAGTGCCGGGCGCGGCTGACTCGACCCTGCTGCAGGAGTTTGCGGATCTGGCTGCTGGAAACGGAATCGCCACGCAGGCTCATTTCGTCAAAGACCTTCACCGTAAAACCCATTTCCCGACCGAACTCGGTGAGAGTTTGCACGTTGCCCGCAGCCTTGTGTCCAAAATGGAAGTTGTAGCCCTCGTGGACCTCGCAAGCGCGCAGTGCAGTGCGTAGGATGCGCTCGGCGAACTCGCGCGGGGTGAGCAGAGACAGATCACGGCTGAAGGGCAGCAGGAGAACTGCGTCGAGACCGGTGGCTGCGAGCAGATGAAGTTTCTCCGGGGTCGGCGTCAGAAGCTTGAGATCCGAACCGGGGCGAAGAATGCGGCCCGGATGCGGTTCGAAGGTAATAGCCACAGACTTGGCGCCCTGCTGTTGAGCACGCTGCACGATGTCTTTCAGTACGGCTTGATGAGCGCGGTGAACGCCGTCGAAGTTGCCGACGCTGATTATGGTCGGGCCAAAGCTGGGGGGCACGTCGTCGAGTTGGTGGAAGGTCAACATGGGTTCAATAGGGACGCAGATTGCGCAGGGGACGCAGATTGAGCTTGGGAGGAATGTGGTTTGACTGTGGAGCTGGAATTCGTCACCCAGTTGGAATTCCAGACGGCATTGAACTTCTCGACAGCGTTCGGATTCATCCTAGCCTTGCAATTCCTCTTCTCGAGCAAAGGCTTGTTCACTTGGAAGAGACTCATCACTAGATCTCGAACTCCAATTTCATGCCATCGTAGGACAGGCGCACGTGAGGGGGAAGGGAAGCGTTGGTGGCTTCGTGCGGCAGGTCGTGGCAGATGTGGGTAAAGAAGACGCGTTTGGCTCCGAGCCGGTCGGCGATGCGGATCGAATTCTCCACGGTGGAGTGCGTCGGGTGCGGCTTGTGGCGCAAGCCATCGAGAAAAAGAACGTCCAGGTTCTGCAGGCGTGCGAACGATGGCTCGGGAATCTCGCTGAAGTCGGTGAGATAGGCTGCGCTGCCGAAGCGATATCCGAAAATCTCTGTTTCTCCGTGAATCACTGGAATTGGCTCGAAGTTGTGGCCGAACAAATCGAAAGGTCCATCGACGGGCTTGAGTTCCAGGCGGGCGAGGCCGCCGAACTTGTAGTCCGCGTCGAAGATGTAACGGAACATGTTCCGAATGAACTCGGCCGCATCGGGGCGGGCGTAAAGCGGGATCTTGCCGTCGCGGTGATAGCTGAGCGGGCGAAGGTCGTCGATGCCGAGAATGTGGTCGGCATGGGTGTGAGTGTAGAGCACGGCGTCGACCTGCGTGATGTGCTCGCGAATCGCCTGCTCGCGGAAATCGGGCGTGGTGTCAATGAGGACGACTTTGCCTCCGAACTGGAGCAGGACGGAAGGGCGAGTCCGGCGATCGTGCGGATCCGAAGAATGGCAGACGACACAGCTGCACCCAATCGTCGGCACGCCCATGGACGTGCCGCTGCCCAGCACGGTAAGGGTTGCCTTCATCGCGGTTTGTTGCCGGCGACGGCTCCTGGATTCTGCGGCGGGCGCGAGAGAGCCTGGGTGACTTCCACATAAGCCATGCGCAGCTCGTAAAGCACGTTCTGCAGGAAGTGTTCTTCGGCGGAGGTGAGATTCCCCTTGGTTTTCTCCTGCAGCAAGCCGAGCGTGTCGATGGCTTGCCGGGCGCCGAGAAGATCGATGCGGGGCTGCCCGCCTTCCTCGTGCATCATGCCCATTTGCATCATGGCACTCATATAGAGCGACGCCATGAAGCGTTCGAAAGTGATTTCAAATTCCTTGGCCGACTGGCCGCTGAGCTCTACCCGGGCGTCCAGGTCCTTGGAAGACTTCTGGTAGGCGTCGGAGGTGGCTTTCTGTTCCGCGGCGGAAGGCGGAGGCGGAACTTTTGAATCTGAAGTTGCCTTCGCATCGGAGATCGGCTTCGCATCCGATGTCGATTTCGCACCAGAGTTCGGCTCCGATTCGGCTAGAGGAGCCGCGGCCGCAGTGGCCGGAGCAGATTTTTCCGGCGCGGGTTTTTCCGGCGCGCGCGTTTCTTCCTGGACGTCGGAACGCAGCTCGCCGTCGCTGGTAAACAGCCTGCGGTCGGTGACCGTGAAATTGGATTCTTGCTTCTTGTGAGCCATGGTCGGGTCCTTTAATCAGTTTTTGAGCAGGTCGGTGAAGGGAAGATCACTGACTTTCGCGGTGGAACCGGCGATCTCGATCTCTTTTTCCGCGGCGCCGAATTCGCGGCGAATGTAACCCAGGGCTACCGCCTGATCGCCTCCTGGCGCCGGAATGAGAGCGGAGCTAGTGATTTCTCCAACGTCCTTGGCCTGCACTTGAATCTTGCTGCCGGGCGCGGGTAGAGGCCCAGATAGCTTAAATCCTGTGAACTTTCGGTGCACGGCTCCACGCGAGCGGATGCGCTCCACGATCTCCTGTCCCACGTAGCAGCCCTTGTTGAAGTTCAAGGCGCGCTGCTGCTCGGTTTCCTGCGGGAGGTCGCGCTCGCGGATATCTTGTCCGTATCGAGGCGTACCCAGCGCCACGCGGTAAATTTCAAGCGCATCCTGCCCGACCAGGACGGCGCCAGCGGATTGCAGCGCCTTAAGCAGCGAATCAGCCTGCGCCGGAGCGATCCAGAGATCGTACGAGGGATAGATTTCGTGCTCACCACGAACGATGGAAACCGGGACCTGCTGCCACAGCACATCCGCCGACTGCAAAGGCTGGAGTGCGGGAAATTCGAAACCGGCGGCTCTGAGGAGAGTCTCCGCCTCAGGGCCGGTGACGCCCACTGTCGTCAGGCTTGCGCTAACGTTCGCCACCTCGACGTCATCCATGATGATGTAGTGGTCGAATGTAGCGAGAATTTTCTGTGCCTGGTCGGAACCGGTCTCGACTAGCAGTGACTCGCCGCGATTGTACGCGGTGAGATCACCAAGAATATGGCCTTGTGGGTTCAGCAAGAAAGCATAAATACCACTGCCGACGGCCAAATCGCGGATGTTGTTGGTCACCATGCCGTTCAGCCAGCGCACCCGATCACTGCCAGTCAGGCGAAAGCGAGCGCGCTCGGAGAGATTGTAGAGCCCACCGGTTGACCTCAGGGCCGCGAACTCGTCTGTTACATGGCCAAAGCGGGCAGGCCACGGGTGTTGTACGGACACTTCCACTCCGTTATGTTGGCCGACTGAGGGCATTTCAGACCTGTTCAATTATAGCGGAGGGGAGCAGACCTCGCGCGCTGCCGGGAACGGCGCACTCGAGCTTGGCCTGCCTCTCTAAGGAGAGAACCAACATGAAAGCTTTGCGCGCGGCTGCAATTGCAGTGCTGATGTTGGCGGCGATCTCCAGTTTCGCGGAATCGGATGCGCAGAAGGCGCTGGACCGTTTCAAGTCAATGGCTGGGACATGGACGGGAAAAAGATGAGGCCATGACCAGCCTGTACTACGTCGATGGGGGCCTCTTGCTGATGACCCACTTCTGCCCCAGCAATAACCAACCTCGCATGCAGGCGGTGATTTCTCCGGATGGAAAGACAGTGACCTTTGATTTCCTGGATGCTACCAATCTACCGTCGCCGCAGGCGGGACATATGCACAAAGCGGTTTATTCCTTTGCCGACGCGGATCATTACAGCGAAGACTGGACCTGGAAGCATGAAGGCAAAGATGCCCATTTCCAGTTTGAAATGCAGCGCAAGAAATAGCGGTCAAGCGGCGGCCAGCCTAGGGTAGAAGCCGAGAGGCCCCTTCCTTCACCGCGAGCATTTATTCTGCCGGTGCACTTCTCGTGCTCCGAATGGCAAAGCCATCGCGCGCTTGGTAAGCTCTTGCTCGTGACGCTAACCAGAAAGATTGCAGTGATTGCCGGGGATGGTATCGGGTTGGAGGTGATCCCGCAGGCGGTGCGGGTGATGCTCGCCGCTGGCGCTCCCATTGAAACCACCGAATTTGATTGGAGCGCGTCGCGCTACCTGGCCGATGGCGTAACCGTTCCTCCCGACGGCTTTGCCATGTTGGAGCGCCAGTTCGATGCCATCCTGGCGGGCGCGTTCGGCGATCCCCGGGTTCCCACCAACCTGCACGCCAAGGAAATTCTTCTGGGCATGCGGTTCAAGATGGATTTGTATGCCAACGTGCGGCCGGTGCGGCTGCTTGATGGATCTCTTTGTCCATTAAAAGGCATCGAACCGAAGGATTTGGATTTCGTGGTGGTGCGGGAGAACACGGAAGGGGTTTACGGGGACGTAGGCGGAGTTTTCAAGCAGGGAACCGAGAGCGAAATCGCCATTCAGGAGGACATCAACACGCGCATAGGAGTGGAGCGCGTGATCCGGTATGCCTTCGACTATTGTGAGAAGCATACCAAGGCGAATGGTGAGAAGCGCAATCGAGTGCTGATGTGCGACAAGTCGAATGCGATGACTCACGCCGGCGGATTATGGCAGCGCGTCTTCCAGGAAGTAAGCCGCGATTCTCAATCCGCGGCAGTTTGACGTGATTGTGACCAACAACATGTTTGGCGACATCATCACCGACCTGGGGGCGGGCCTGCAGGGCGGGCTGGGGATGGCGGCTAGTGGAAATATCCATCCCGGGAAAACTTCGATGTTTGAGCCGGTGCACGGGTCGGCGCCTCCGATTGCGGGAAAGAATCTGGCCAATCCCATGGGAGCGATTTTGACTTCAGCGATGATGCTGGGGCATCTGGGGTTGGAGCGTGAGGCGGCAAAGATCGAGACAGCGGTATTAGACGCGATTCGAAAGAAAAAGACTACGCCGGATGTCGGGGGCACTCTGGGGACCAAAGAAGTCGGGGAATGGGTGGCGCAGAGAGTGAAAAGCTCGTAACCCTGCTAACGCCGAGAAAATCCGCAGAGCCGAGCACAGAGTAATTTGGGCATGACCATGCCGAACGCTGGATCGCAATCAGACTGAGCATCCTGAAGGTGAAATTGAATCGAGTCTACGCAAAATCACATGCAGTTTTGAGGGCGGCAGGAATGATGCTTGTGTTCCTGAGCACAAGCTTCTTGTTGGCAGGATCGCAGGAGCAGCCGCCAAAAACTCCGCCAGCCTCTTCACAGGGAGCCGGCAGTTCCGCGAAAACAGCGGCGAAGCACGGGGATTCGCCAGGAGCGAAAACCGGGGCTCAAAGCGCGACTCCAGACGATGCGGAGAAGAAAATCTCACCCCAGGCTGCGGAAGAATTGTTTCGCTCCGTGGATGAAATCCTGAAGTTTGCCAGTAAAGATACAGCGCTTCCCATCCATCAGGACGTACAGCGTCGGCTGGTGAATCGCGATGAGGTGGTGGCATTCGTCCGCAAGCACATGGAAGAAGACGAGGACGCGAAGCGCTTGCGCCGCTCAGAACTGGTGTTAAAGAAGTTTGGCTTGCTGCCGCGCGATTTCGATTTACAGACCTTTCTGATTGCCTTGTTGCGCGAGCAGGTTGCCGGTTATTACGATCCGCAGGCGAAGACGGTCAACTTGCTGGACTGGATCGAACCGGAGCAGCAGAAGCCGGTCTTGGCCCACGAGTTGACGCACGCTTTGCAGGATCAGTCTTTCGGGCTGGAAAAGTACATGAAGGTCGGCGATACCGACCTGGGAGCGAGCCAGAAAGAACCGACGGTACAAGACATCGAAGATGACGAGCAGTCCACCGCTCATCAAGCGGTAGTGGAAGGGCAGGCGATGGTGGTGCTGCTCGATTACGAACTTGCGCCCACCGGGCAGTCCGTAACCGACTCGCCGCAGATCGTGCAGGCCTTGAAGGCGGGGATGCTGGTCGGCACCGCCGATTCGGTCGAGTATCGCAATGCGCCGCTGTATATCAAGGAGGCTC
>QIAI01000045.1 GCA_003224995.1 Acidobacteriota bacterium | reverse complement strand
TTTTCACCAGGTAAAGAGTTTTCCTTGGTTCGAGCGGATATCGCGCCACAGTTTGAATGGGGCCGTTCGCATTGGTGCGCAATCCAAAAAAACGCGGCAGGGCAAATTTCAAAATCAGATAGGCGAAAGCCAGCACGCCTCCCAGAACTACGAAAACTTGGACATACTCGAGGATCGGCGTATTGACCACGGGAAATGCATCTGGCGAGAGCGGCGCGGCCTGCAACGCGAGGAGCACCATCACGAACTTCTCCAGCGCAACACTTTGACGCCCAGGCTGCCCTCGATTTCCACCAACTCCCCTTCTCCCAGAATCTTCCCGTTCACCATGAGTCGAACCGGATCCGTTCTCCCGCCATCGAGTTCCACGATGCTCCCCGGTCCCAGCGACTGCACCTCCGCCAGGGTGAACTCTTTTTCGCCAACGATGACGTGCAAGCGCAGCGGCAACGATTCGATATCGGGTTTGCTCACCGTCGCGCTCCCCTCAAGACTCATTTCCACGGACGTACTCCTCTCAAAATACTTATCGATCTGGAATTTGCCGGAGTTGCTTCCGTCCGGGGCGAAACCCCAACCGCCCCGAAAATCAGGCAGAAGAAGCGCCTCGGCTCGCTGGGTCAGGAGAATATCGCCCAATCCGACTTGCGAGATTTCATGCGCGGAAAGATCGACCCATGCCGCGGAAATTGGCAGCTTCCACGAAAGCCCCGGCGGATAATTGCCGGCCGGATCACTGGGCGCATCGGATTTGTATTGCGACAGAAATTCAAGTGGCAAAAAAATGCGCACCTGCCCGCTTATGTCCCCGACGCCGATGGCGAAACTCAGCAGCATCCCACGTGTAGCGTCGGCCAGCGCCGCCCGCGTGCCTCGGCCCAGTGAGAATTGCACCGGGAACTTCAATTTCTGATTCACATGTTCCAGCAGCGCGAGAATTGTGAAGCCCACCAGCGCATCATCGGAAGGCACAGGCACCTTCACCCGGTCCATGCCCATGGGCGCAAACATCCGTTGCTGCAGCTTTGCCAGGAAGCTGGGGCTCACTTCGAGCAGAGCTTTCTGCCCGCTGAGATGCGCATTGACCACGAAGATGCGCCATCCGGCTGGCGAATGATGAAAGAATTCCGCGCGCGTCATCCCGCCCAGCTCACACTCGCTCAACGTGACCGCTGTTTCCGGCGTCCAGCGTTGCTCCAACGCCACCCGGAAGCGGTAGGGAAAGACCGTAAATTGGTCTCCGTTTTTCAGCAGGCGCGCCTCGTTCGGCGGGAGCTTCTTATCCCACAAGTAAGTTCCCAGCCGGCTGCCGAGATCTTCGAGATAAGGCTGACCCTCCTTCAGGATGACCCGGGTGTGTCGTTTGGCGATCGCGTCGGCCGAGAGCACCACTTCGTTGTCGGAGCTGCGCCCGATGAAAAGCTCCTCCTTCGATCCAAAGCTGAGGACTTTTTCTCCAAACTGACCGTCCACCTGGTGGGTCTCGACCAGTTGGAATTGCACCCCGTCGGGCTTTTCCAAGAGATGTCCGAAGATCTCAGTCACCCATGTCTTCCACTCGGTTCCTTCCGGCCCGATGCGCCGATACCAGTTCCAGAGTGCGACTTCCTTCCGGCTAAACGACGCCACATCTTCGAAACGATACGGCTTGAGCCGGGACCAGGGCAGCGTGTGCATGGGATTCACCGGCTACCACCGCCCCCTTGGCGTCCGCCTTGTTGTTGCCGGCCGCCTGAATTCGATCCCCCCTTGAAGTCCCGTGCCCGCGAAGATTCTCGGGGACCGTTCACCTGTATCTCGGCGACCCCTACTCCGCGGTCCGCCAATCCCTGCGACAAGGACTCCAGGTTCTTCGTCAGCAGATTGGCCACCTGGTCCGAGGTGCTGTCAAACTGGATCGCGACCGCCCCTTCTTTTCTCTCGATGTGTACGTGCAGCCCTTTCAGAACGTTCGAATTCATCTCGATATTCACCTGCTGGTTCCCCGCTCCATTCACCACCACCGAGATTTCGCGCACCAGTTGCTGCAACTCAACCGGCAGTGCAATATTCTGTTTCCCTCCGACCTGTCCCGCTGAAATTGCGCTTTCAAATACTTTGCCGCTGGACGCAAACATGGCGCTGGCCGTATTGATGTCGTTGTCTGAGCCCTTTCCTCGCTTCAGCGGATTACTGTCTGACTCGCCGCCTCTTTTCTTCGCCAGCAACTTGGAAAATGATGAGGGCTCATCCTGCTCTGAGCTTTGAGCGGGCTGCGAGGTCTGGGGCGATTCCGCGTCCTCCGTGTTCACTTCGGGATCACTGGCAGGCGGCTGCGTATCATCGATTTTCACGAAGGTCGCCTCCGGGTCGTGAACAGAACATTGCCGATTTCATCCAGTTCCAGTTCTTCCTTGACGCGTTCTTCCCGCATGAAACGTTCCTCTTGCTTCGCGCGATGTTTCGTCAAGATCTCAACTTCGCGTTTGGCTTCTTCAACCAAACTCTTTGCCTGTTGCACCTTCACTTCGCAGGTCTCGATTACTGTGCGCTGCACCAGCACATCGTTTTTTGCTTCTTCGATCTGGACGCCCATCACCTTCACGAATTCCGCTCGCTCCCGAACCTCGTGCGCCGTCAGCGCATCTTGCTCCCCAGATTTGTTCAACAACTCCCGTCGCATGCGATCGCGCTTTTCAACCAGTTCCTGCTCGCGCCGCTGCAAGACCTCGAGGTGCTCTCGTTGCGCCTCCAGTTCCTTCTGTCGGAGGGCCAGCTCTCGCTCTGCTTCCTTTTTTAGCTCCTCTTTCTGCTCCAGCAGCAACCGCAACCGGTAAACGAACTGCGCCATAATCAGTTCGCATTCGGCGGAAACATCTTCTTCAAATGCTCCACCGAGCCCGCAAAATTGGATTTTTCGTCAGTCGCCTGTCGCAAGAACGCATTGATGTCTTCTATCTTTGCGATCGCACTGTCCACCCGTTGATCCGCGCCTTGCTTGTAAGCGCCCAGCAGAATCAGGTCTTCATTCTTTTTATAGGTGGCCAGCATATCCCTCAGAGTGCCTGCTGATTGCCGATGCCCCTTATCCGTGACCGCGCTCATCACGCGGCTCGCGCTTTCCAGAATGTTGATGGCTGGATAGTGGTTTCGCGCAGCCAGTTCCCGCGACAAGATGATGTGCCCGTCCAGGATCGATCGCACTTCGTCGGCAACCGGCTCGTTCATGTCGTCGCCCGCTACCAGCACGGTGTAGATCGCCGTAATCGATCCCTTGTCGGAGTTGCCGGAACGCTCCAGCAGTTTGGGAAGTTCTGCAAACACGGAAGGGGTATAACCGGCGCGTGCCGGAGGTTCGCCACATGCCAGCCCGATCTCGCGCTGTGCCCTCGCGAAGCGCGTCACCGAGTCCATCATCAAAAGGACCTTCAGGCCCTTGTTCCGGAAGTATTCCGCAATGGCCGTCCCCACGTAGGCGGCTTTTAGGCGGACCAGCGAAGACTCATTGGAGGTCGCGCACACGATCACCGATCGCTTGACGCCCTCCGGCCCAAGATCGTGCTCGATGAAATCGCGCACTTCGCGGCCACGTTCCCCAACCAGCGTAATCACGTTCACATCGGCTTCCGTGTTGCGGGCAATCATGCCCAGCAGCGTGCTCTTGCCTCCGCCAGCCGCTGCAAATAAGCCGATGCGCTGCCCCTCGCCCGCGGTCAGCACAGCATCGATCGCACGCACGCCCAAGGAAATCGGATTGGTGACGCGCTGTCGCTTGAGCGGATCGGGTGGATAGCCCAGCACCGGGAAGTCCTCGTCGCACTTCAAAGCGCCTTTGAACTCGGAATCCATGGGCTCGCCCAGGCCGTTCAACACTCGGCCCAGCAAGCCATCTCCCACTTTCACGGTCAGGCAATTTCCGGTGGGAATCACTTCACTGTGTGGGCCTACATTGACCAACTCGCCCAGCGGCATCAGCAACACGTCGCCATCCCGAAATCCGACCACCTCCGCCTTCACCGGCACCGCGGAACGGGGATTACGGATCAGGCACATTTCCCCGATCCATGCCTCGGGAACCACAGCTTTCACGACCAGCCCGACAACTTCCTTCACCCGTCCGCGCACTTCGACCGGCGAGGCGCGTTCAATGCGGTCAAGATACCGGCTGATGTCGGAGACCTTGCTTGCCATGAGTTTGTCCCGTTAATCCGCAGCGACGCCGCGCACCAGCACGTCTTCCAGGCATTTTAATTGGGTTTCGAGGCGAGCGTCGATGATTCCGAGTTCGCTCTCGATCACACACCCCCCGGGGGGAACGGAGTTCGAAGCAACAATCTCGATTTCACTACTGCTTCCCAAGGCGTCCCGCAGGCGGTCCACCCGGGCGCGAACCTGTTGCGCTTCTGCCTGGTTTACCTGGATGCTGAGGTGCTTTCCAGAACGCACGTTCTTCAAGACTTCGCGCACAATTCCGACGATCGTTTCCGGGTGAACCCGCAGTTGCTCGCCCACGATCTTTTCCGCGACTCGCACCGAGAGTCGCAGCATCGATTCTTCCCAATCTTTCGCGAGTTCTTCGGAGCGTTGCGCGGTCTTCACCAGGATGCGGTTCCATTCCGCCAGCCCCTGCGTGTTGCCTTCCTGGCGAGCCTGTTCCCGGATGGCATCGCGCTCCTGCTCTGCTTGATCGATGATTTGCTTGGCGCGCTCTTGCGCCAGCGAGACCACATCACGCGCGTCCCGCGAGGCTTCGTAGACTTCCCTCTTCAGAACCTTGGGCGAGGGAACCATGATTTTCGCCGGCAAAGCGTCCGCTTTGAGAATCTTTTCATCCATTGTGGTCGGCTATCCAGGAAACACACCACGGCCGGATGGAGGGTGGAAGCTCATCCAGTTGCAGACCGGCTCGCTCCGCGGCCGCACGCTGCAAAACCGCCCATTCTTCTTCTCGCAGTTTTGCCCATCTCTGTATCAGTTCGGTCTTGGGCAAGCCTTTGAGCGTCCCCAAAAACTCTGTCGCTTCCCCGCGCTCCGCCTCCGGCAAAAGCGCCAGTGACGGTTCCAACTGCTCGGGGAATCGCAGCAGCCCGAGGTAGCAGATGGCCTGCAGATTCAATTGGTCCTCACTGCCTTCGTCGGCACCGCAGTACCCGGCAATTGCGCTGCTGGCGGACGCTGCGAAGCCGCATGGATCTGCTTCTCGAGAGTCTCGATCTTCGACCTTTGCCACCGGCTCTTGCCCACCAGCGCGAGACAGCCCACGCTGGAGACGCCCAGCAAGCCCAAAGACGCCAGGAGGAATTCCTGGTTGCCAAGCAGCGGGATGATGCTACGGTCTTCCGTCGGCTTAAGTTCGACCTTCTTGTAGACCACCGCAACGTTTTCGGGCTGCAAGCCTTCCACCGCTCGCGCTACCAGCTTTTTGATTTCCTCTTCGGCCAGCGGTACATCCCGTCCACGAAATTTCACCAGCACCGATGCCGTGGGCGGAACGCGCTCGCTCTTGTCGAGCAGCGGGCTGCTATCAGGCATCACCACCAGAACATGAGCGTCCACCACACCGGTTACCGATTTGAGCGCGCGGCTGATCTCTCCCGACGTCCCCAACAGCAGTCGAGCTTTTTCCTCCGTCGCCGTCGGAATCATCCCGGAGTTGGAGAACACATCCTCCAGGCCCTTGTCCTTCTGCCGGGGCAGGCCATTCTCCTGCAGCACGCGCCAGGCCCGCGCCAGGTTCTGGTCCCCGCCCCGAACCACCACGTCCCATTTCTCTTCACCCTTTTTTTCGCTGACGGCCTTGACCGCGGAGGCGTCAATGCCGTTTTGGTTCATCAATACGACGATCTCCTGCGCATCCTGCTCGCTTAGCCCGGTCTGCAGGCTGTGCGTCATGCAGGCGCTCGAGATCACCGCCAGTCCCAAAATCACTGCAAGC
>QIAI01000044.1:3310-12240 GCA_003224995.1 Acidobacteriota bacterium | reverse complement strand
ATGAACTGGTGCCTGACACGTAGTTGAACGCCAGGGTTCCAGGGCTGATGTTGAGCGAGGGGTTTCCCGAAGTCGCGGAACTGACTGCCAAGCTTACTGCGATCTTCTGCGGTGCGTTGGAGGCGCCGGCTCCCGTGATTGTGACCGTACCGTTGTAATTGCCGACGGCGAGGCCGGAAGGGTTTACGGAGACGCTGAGACTGCCCGGTGTGCTTCCACTGATGGGCGTAGCGCTCAACCAACCTCCCGAGGTGGCTACCGAGTAGCTCATCGCGCTACTGCTGGTGAGGTTCACGGTCTGAGCAGCAGGCGTCGCGCCGCCACTCTGGTAATTGAAGGAGAGGCTTAGGGGGGTCGCGGTGAGGTTATTGGCCGTCGCCGCGGTTACATTCAATGTGACCGGAACTGTCTTCGGACTATTGGAGGCGCCCGCCGAAGTCAGGGTTACATTTCCGTTATAGGTGCCGGCAGCCAATCCGGATGGGTTCACTGACACGCTTACAGTGGCTGGCGTGCTGCCACTGGCGGGAGTGGCGGTAATCCAAGTCGCCGAAGTTGCGGTCGTATAGCTCACCGCAGTTCCACTGCTGCTAAGGGCAATATTCTGTGCGGCGGGTGCAGATCCACCAATCTGGAAGTTGTAAGTCAAGCTGGCCGGGCTGACGGCGATTGTGGGCAGCGCAGCGGCTGTGACATTGAGAGTGACCGCGACTGTCTTTGGGCTGTTCGAAGCGCCCGACGACGTGATGCTCACGGTGCCGGTATAGGTTCCCGCTGCAAGAGCCTGGGGACTGACAGAAACACTGACGTTTCCTGGGGTGCTGCCGCTGGCCGGGGTGGCCGCGAGCCATGTAGCTGAGGTCGAAACCGTGTAGGTAAAGGCGGAACCACTGCTGCTCACGGCGACGCTCTGCGCCGACGGCACTGCGCCGCCACTCTGATAATTAAAGGTCAAACTCGCCGGACTCACGGCGATGGTGGGAGCCTGGGCAGGCGCATTGACCGTGATTGCCTGCTGCAGTTTGCCGGTGCCGCCGCCGAAGCTGTCAATTGCGGCCGCATACAAAGTCGCGGTGGTGGTGGTCGTTACGGTCGGAGCCGTCCAGGTGAATGTCCAGGTATGAGTGCTGCTGGGGCCGCTGTGGACGATCTCTCCACTGAGGACTTTGGTGCCCGTGCCCGCTGCGAAGGTCCCTGTGGAGGCCGCCACGTCCACGCCTCCATTCCCCGATGTAACTGTGCTGACCGAGATGGTGTAATTGTTCGTGGAACCAGAGGTGACGGTAGTCGGACCGCTCAGAGTGACTGTGGGGGCCGTCCCGCTGCTATGGCACGAGGTGCACGTGGAGCCGCTCTTTCCTGAGAATCCTGAAATTCCGTTGCTGCTCGCCGCCGCCGGCAGGGGCGACAACAGAGAAATGAGAGTTAGCAGCGCAATCCACGAGATACCAATGACCGGTAACCTGTGCGGTTGATTCCGGTTGTTTGCTTTCGGCGATGACGGAACGAGCCGGATGAAATCGAGAACGGGCAGAAAATTCCTAAGCTCCACGGTCGCTTCCTTTCTTCGGCTGCGGCATGGCGCATGACGTCAGCCTAGGGGGACGAAGGATGCAGTTATCCAAATGCTTCTACCCATCCGGGTCGAAACACACTTAGGGCTCAAGTTGACAGAATTGCCGAACGATTGAAGCGGCGATGTGGCGAAGGGTCAGCTGAATTCTTAATTCGTTGTGCAGACAGTAATGCTCATGACTGCACCTTGACAAGTGCACCATGGTTCATGAGGGGGACATGTCCGGATGCGGGCGATAAGTAATGGCCAGGTGAGTATTGATGAATATCGATCTTACACACCGGGGTTGCCGGTCAAACAGCAAGGCTGCATTTCGTCGTGAGCGATAAACGGACGTCTACTTTTCGAAATTCCTCCAATGTCGCCCGTCGTGCTCGAGCAGCGCGTCGCCATCCTTTGGCCCCCAAGACCCGGCCGGGTAGTTTGGAAAGGTACGCGGCGGGAGCGCCTTCCAAATATCCAGGATCGGACTGATCACAGACCAGCCGGCTTCCACCATGTCGGCGCGCTGAAACAGGGTTGCATCGCCGACCATGCAATCGTGCAGCAGGCGTTCGTAGCCGGTGCTGATCTGCTTGCCGAAATAGTCAGAGTACTCAAAATCCATATCCACGGTGCCGAGTCGCATGACCGGGCCCGGGGTCTTGGCGGCAAAACGAAGAGATATGCCTTCTTCGGGCTGGATATGCAAGACAAGCTGGTTGGGCATGAGATTTTCCACGCTGGTATCGCGGAACAGCACGAAGGGCGCGCGACGGAACTGGATTACGATGTCGGTCGCGCGGGCGGCCAAACGCTTTCCGGTGCGGACATAAAAGGGAACTCCCGCCCAGCGCCAATTGTCGATTTGCAGTTTCATGGCGACGTAGGTTTCAGTCCGCGAGTCGGGTGGAACTGCTTTTTCCTCGCGGTAAGCGGGCGCATGCTGGCCGACCAGTTCTCCTTCTCCGTACTGGCCGCGCACAGTGCGGGTCAGAACTTCTTCCGAGGTCAGAGGCTGGATGGCATGCAGAATTTTGGCTTGTTCATCGCGCACGGCATCCGCCTGGAACGAAATGGGAGGCTCCATCGCGGTGAGACTGATGAGTTGCATAATGTGGTTGGGCACCATGTCGCGCAGCGCGCCAGCATGATCGTAGTAGCCGCCGCGCTGTTCCACGCCAACCGTCTCTGTCACGGAAATCTGGATATGGTCGATGTAGCGGCGGTTCCAGATTGGCTCGAAGATTCCATTGGCAAACCGGAAGGCCATGATGTTTTGCACGGTCTCTTTGCCGAGATAGTGGTCAATGCGATAAATCTGAGACTCGTTAGCGACTTTCAGCAATTGCTTGTTCAGGGCCTTGGCGGACTCCAGATCGCGGCCAAACGGCTTCTCCACAATCACCCGGCGCCAGGACTGATTTTCCTCAGTCATGAGGCCCGCTGCAGCGAGTTGCTCGACCACGGGACCGAAGAAGTCTGGAGATATCGCGAGATAGTAAAAATAATTCTGGTGGGTGCCGTTCCCGGCGCCGATCTTCTGCAGCATCTCTTTCAATTTCTGAAACGTTCCGGGGTCGCCGAATTCTCCGGTGATGTAGTACATGCGCTGCTGAAACCACTCCTCCAGACCGGCATCGAGTTCGACATCGGCGAACTGTTGCAGGTCCTGTTTCAGCTTGTTACGGAAATCCTCGGTGGTCATGGCGTCGCGGGCGACACCGACCACGGCGAAGTCGCTCGCGAGCAGATGATTTTTTCCGAGGTTGTATAAGGCTGGGATCAACTTGCGACGAGTGAGGTCGCCGGAAGCTCCGAAGATGACCATGATGCAGGGATCGCCGGGGCGGCCAATCGGCTGTGCGTTTGCATCTGCTGGGGAAACTTGAGGCATAGATAGATTCCTTAGAAGCTCTGAGAAAGTTTAGCAAGCACGCGGCAGGGTGTTGTTTGGATTGTGGTTACTGGTGAGGACGAAGGTGATTGCGGTTTTGCTGCGAAATTAAAAAAAGGGGAGCTGGAAACTCCCCCGGAACGGTTTGTCGAACGAAAGCCTCAAAGCGCCGCGCAGACCGCTTTCACTTCGGTGTAGAGTTCGAGCACGTCGTGTCCCATCTCGCGTCCCCATCCCGATTGCTTGTATCCACCAAAGGGAAGGGCGGCGTCGAAGATGTTGTAGCAGTTAATCCAGACCGTGCCGGCGCGTAGTTGAGAGGCAATGCGGTGAGCTTTCTGGATATCGCGAGTCCAGACGCCGGCGGCGAGACCATACACGCTGTTGTTTGCCTTAGCCACCAGGTCATCGGTGTTTTTGAACGGAATCGCCGTGACCACGGGACCGAAAATTTCTTCCTGCACGACTTTCATGTTGTCGTGTGTGTTTACCAGCACGGTCGGCTTGACGAAATAGCCCTTGTCGCCTTGCCGCTTGCCACCGACCACCGCCTTGGCGCCCTCCGAGAAGCCGGATTCGAGATATCCGCAGACCCGGTTGAGTTGCTCTTCGGAAACCAGGGGTCCCATGTCGGTGGTTTTTTCCATTCCCGGACCAACGCGAATCTTCTCAGCTCGTGCGGAAACACCTTCAACGACTTTGTCGAAAATGTCATTTTCCACATACAGGCGGGATCCGGCGCAGCAGCACTGTCCGTGATTGAAGAAAATGGCGCTGGCGGAACCGGCGACGGCAGAGTCGATATCGACGTCCCCGAAGACGACGTTGGGCGATTTCCCGCCCAACTCGAGCGAAACTTTTTTCAGATTTCCAGCGGCGGCTTGCAAAATCAACCGGCCCACTTCCGTCGAGCCGGTGAACGCAATCTTGTCCACCTCCGGGTGAGCTGCCAGTGCAGCGCCAGCCGTCTCCCCGTAGCCCGGGACAATATTGACGACGCCATCCGGAATTCCGGCTTGCTGCACCAATTCTCCCAGCAGGAGGCAAGACAGCGGAGTTTGCTCAGCTGGCTTGATGACTACCGTGCATCCGGTTGCCAAGGCCGGACCGAGTTTCCACGCGGCCATAAGCAAAGGGAAATTCCAGGGGATGATCTGCCCAACCACGCCCACCGGCTCGCGCAGGGTGTAAGCGAGGTATTTCGCACCGGGGGTGTAGGGAACGGAAATCGGAATGGTGTTGCCCTCAATCTTGGTTGCCCATCCGGCCATGTAGCGGAACAGATCGACGGCGAGGGGAACATCGGCCGCGCGTGCCACTTTCAGCGGCTTCCCATTGTCCAGGGTTTCAAGTTCGGCGAACTCCTGAAGGTGCTGCTCGAGCAGGTCCCCCAATTTCCATATCATCCGGCCGCGCTCTGAGGCAGTAAGACGGGACCACGGCCCAGTATCGAAAGCCGCTCGCGCCGCTTTTACCGCCTGGTCGATGTCTGCGCGGTCGCCTTCCGCGACCTGGGCCAGAACTTCACCCGTCGATGGATCATAGGTGGGGAAGGTTTTTCCTGATGCCGAGTCGACCCATTTGCCATTGATCAGCATCTTGCGCGGCTTAGACAAAAATTCCGCAACTTTGCCTTGCACATTCGGCATTGCCGTTACCATGACTTTCCTCCTTTGGGTTGGACGTCAATGTGGCGCACGGAGTTCTCGAAGAAATCCTGGGATCGTGCCACGACTGTCAGAGCGGTGGAGAGAACGAAGCCGGACCCATAGCCATCCTGAGTGGCGGATGAATTCTAGCGCATTTCCAAGTTCCATGGGAGACGGAATGCAACCTTGTGCACGATTGATGGTGCAGAATTGCGGGCCGGTTGTCTACAATCCTCACCTGATCCTAAGCCACCAGCAAGGGCATTCGGAGCATGAAAAGCACGAAGACGCGTTCCGCCTTGTTGGTAACGAACGACGAAGTGCTGCGCCGCGAAAACCAAATGTCGGCTAACGTCTTCTTTGCAGTCTGCATCAATTGCGACCTGAAACTCTCACGATACGGGGATGGCTCTTAATCTAAACCCGAGGCGATGGTTCCTGCTGGCTACGGTTGCGGTTGGCGCAAGCGCACTGCTTAGCCTGCTCAGCCAGCACGGGGTCGCGCTTTCCGGTACCGTTTTGGTGACTGCTCGCTGGATTGCAATCCTGGTGTTGCTTGTCTACGGCCTATCGCGAAAATCGCTTACCGCCTGGATTCTGATCGCCATGTTCACTGGCGCGTCGCTAGGGCATGACTGGCCAAGTGTGGCGGTCAGCTTGCGTGTGGTTGGCCTCATTTTTCTGCGCCTGATCAAGACCGTTGTTGCCCCGCTTCTGTTTGCCACGCTGGTCAGCGAAGGCGATCGTTTATTTCGAGCTGGTGACCACACTGGCGCTCATCATCGGACTGGTCGCTATCAATGTCAGCCGGGCAGGCGTGGGTACGAAGTTGCCGGCCGCAAGCCCCGAATCGCTGCAGGTTCAGAAGCTGACTGCCAGCGAAACCATACTGCACGTCTTTCCGGAAAACATTGCGAAGTCTGTGGCGGAGGGACAAATCCTGCAGGTTGTCGTGTTCAGCATTCTCTTCGGGATTGCGCTAGCGATGGTTCCCGAGGATCGCCGTCGACCGATGGTTGTCTTTACCGAGAGCCTCGCAGAGGTGATGTTCAAATTCACGAACCTGGTGATGTACTTTGCGCCTCTCGGCGTGGGGGCTGCGGTTGCCTACACGGTGGGCAGTACGGGGATGGGCATCCTGCTCAACCTGGCGAAACTGCTGGCGACCTTATACGTGGCCTTGCTGGCGTTTGTGTTTGGCGTGCTTCTTCCGATTGCCATCCTGGTTCGAGTGCCTCTAAGAAAATTTATAGCAGCCGTGGCCGAACCGTTCTGGATTGCTTTTGGAACTGCCAGTTCAGAAGCCGCGTTGCCGCGCGCCATGGAAGCCATGGAGGGCATCGGCGTTCCGCGAGAAGTGGTGGCGTTCGTTATGCCCACGGGATACAGCTTCAACCTAGACGGTAGTACGCTCTATCTTTCACTGGCGTCAATCTTCGTGGCGCAGTCTGCCGGGATTCATATGAGCCTTGGGCAGCAACTGCTCATGATGCTTACGCTCATGCTGACCAGCAAAGGCGTCGCGGGGGTTTCGCGAGCGTCCATCGTGATCCTGCTGGGCACAGTCGGTTCGTTTGGGCTTCCGGTAGAACCTGTTTTTATTCTTCTAGGGATCGATCAGCTCATGGACATGGCACGGACCTCGGTCAATGTACTCGGCAATTGTCTCGCCACCGTGGTGGTTGCGCGCTGGGAAGGCGACTTCCCAAGTCCGCAGCCCGGAAGTGCGACGCTGGAGTCAGTCCCGCCGGCTCCGTTGGCGCACGACCTCTCAAAGTAGAATGCCTGCGTGACTCTCAGTCGAGCGGCCGTTGTTTATCGAGGGCGCTTGGCGCCTTCGCCCACCGGATTGCTCCATCTCGGGCACGCCCGCACATTCTGGATCGCGGCGCAGCGAGCGCGCCAGCACGGCGGCAGCTTGATTCTCCGCAATGAAGATCTTGATCCGCAACGTTGTTGCCCGGAGTTTGTCGCGGCCATGTATGAAGACCTGGCCTGGCTGGGAATCGAGTGGAGCGAGGGACCGGATCGCGGCGGGCCGTTTGCGCCTTACTCGCAGAGCGAACGGCGATTGCACTATCTGGCGGCATGGCAGAGATTGCGGGATGCAAGTTGGATTTATCCATGTATCTGCTCGCGAAAGGATTTGGCCGCCGCGGCAAGCGCGCCGAATGACTCGGATGATGAACCGATCTACCCGGGCCGATGCCGCTCCCGGACGGAGGCGGCTGAGTATCAACAGCCGGCAGGGGTGAATTGGCGCTTTCGCGTGCCGGATGGCGAAACCATCCTATTCACGGATTTGCATTCCGGTCCGCAAGGCTTTGTTGCGGGGAAAGATTTTGGCGATTTCGTTGTCTGGCGGCGCGACGATGTTCCGGCCTATCAACTCGCCGTCGCAGTGGACGACGCCCTGATGGAGATCACCGAAGTGGTTCGGGGCGCCGACCTTCTGAAATCCACTGCTCGCCAGCTACTGATTCTTCGAGCGCTCGGATATGATCCACCCGCCTACTATCATTGCGATCTCGTCCGCGACGACTCCGGGGCGCGCATGGCGAAGCGTCATGATGCAGCCAGCATCCGGAACCTGCGGGAACAAGGACGAACTCCGGAACAGGTTTTGCAGGAAGCAGCAAGAAAAACTTAGTGTCCCGTCCTTTCAGCGTGCAAACGAAAACGCCCCAGCTTTCGCCGGGGCGTACATGCAGAGAAAAATTGATGGTTGGTAGTTAGAGCAGAGCGCTAGGGCGACGACTCCAGTCTTTTCCCTTTTCCTTGGCGATGCCTTCCATGTCCTTCACGTATGCCCCGGCTTGCGTCAGCACATGATGCAAATCATTGCCAATGCTGATGAACGTAAAGCCCTTCTCGAGGAACTCTCCGACGCGCGCCGTGCCGAACAAAAAAAGGCCGAGAATCACGTTGTTCTTACGGGCGTGCTCGACCAGTTTCTGAGTTGCAGCTCCAAGCTCAGGCGAGGTGTACATGTGCGGGAATTCATATTTTTCGTAAAGGCCCATCGACATGCACAAATCGTTTTGCCCAAGAAAAAGAATGTCGACGCCCGGAACCGCAGCGATCTCGGCGATGTTTTCGATGCAGGATGCAGTCTCAACCTGCATCGCCACAATGCCGTTGTTGTTGTAATTGCCGGCGTAGCCTAACAATCCTGCCTTATTCATGCTGCGCTGTGGGAAGTAGACGGAGCGCGTGCCGGTGCGCGGATACTTGGTGCAACTGACAGCTTGCCGCGCTTCCTCGGCGGTGTTGATGTAGGGCACCAACACTCCATCCGCACCCAGATCCAGCGCCTGCTGGATGCCAGGGCGATCGTCATAGCCTCCCACGCGCACCATGGATTTCGCGCCGCCATTCGCAATTCCCGAAAGCATGGCAGAAAGTTTTTCGTAACCCATCGGGCCGTGCTGGGTATCGACCAGTAGCCAGTCGTAACCGCTGTGCGCCAGTTGTTCGGCCACGGTTGGGCTGTGCGCGTTCAGGAACAAGCCCATCTTCGGCTTGCCTTCGCGCAATTGCTTCTTGAAGTCGGCGCCACTGAGTGTGGCTTCTGCCATGGAAACCCTCCTGGATGATTGTCAAAGTTTTCTAGTGTACCGCATGAATTCGCGGCGATGAGCAGGACGCCAGGAATTTGTGAATGCCCATGTCCCACAGTCACAGTTCAACGACTATAATTTTGTGAGCACATTCTGGGACGGGGTGATGCCATGCGTTGGACTCCAGGGGGAAGAAGCGACGATCTTGAAGATCGCCGGGACGAAGGCGGAGGCGGGATTGGCGGAGTTCACATCGGGATTGGCGGATT
>QIAI01000044.1:0-3259 GCA_003224995.1 Acidobacteriota bacterium | reverse complement strand
TAGTCAGCGTGATGGCCGCGAGGAGCCGACGGTGCAGTTTGTCTCTTTTGTACTCGATGATACGCAGAAGACCTGGGCGGGAATTCTTCAACAGCGCGGGATTCCATATCGACACGCGAAGCTGGTGTTGTTTCGAGACGCAACCTCATCCAGTTGTGGAGCGGCCCAGTCTGCGACCGGGCCCTTTTATTGTCCTTCCGACGAGAAGGTGTACATCGATCTCAGTTTCTTTGACGAGCTGCAGCGAAGATTTGGAGCGCCGGGCCAGTTCGCGCAAGCTTATGTGCTTGCCCACGAACTTGGCCATCACGTGCAGAACCTTCTCGGAATCGAACGCAAGGTTCGAAATCTGCAAGGACAAAATCCGGGGCAGGGCAACGCGTTATCGGTGCGACTGGAATTGCAAGCCGATTGCTTCGCCGGGGTGTGGGCCAAATCAACGCAGCAACGGAATCTGCTGGAGTCGGGCGATGTCGAAAGCGCGCTGGGCGCGGCCGCGGCTGTGGGCGATGACCGTCTGCAGCGCATGTCGCGGGGGCAGGTGAGTCCCGACAGCTTCACTCACGGATCGTCCGCGCAACGGATGGAATGGTTTCAGCGGGGCATGAGCGGAGGCACGGGGGAGGCTTGTAATACGTTCCAATAAAGGAG
This sequence comes from Acidobacteriota bacterium, assembly GCA_003224995.1. Taxonomy (GTDB): domain Bacteria; phylum Acidobacteriota; class Terriglobia; order Terriglobales; family Acidobacteriaceae; genus Gp1-AA133. The sequence continues at coordinate 2,608 of QIAI01000044.1, read as the reverse complement.
CAGGCTCTAGCAAGCAGGCTTTAGCGACCCCCAGCTAGCAACGGATGTTCCGGATTCGGATGAGAGTGTTCGTTTAGCTAGAGCTTAGAGTCCGGTTGCTAGAGCCTAGAGAAAGGCCTCCCGTAAACGCCTAATTCTGCATATAGTTGCTTGGATGACTATGCGCCGGATACGAGGCGCATCTGCCGCTACAGACTGGGGATTTTGTAGTCCTTAGTGCTTGCTCGATGGTGTTTCCTGCCAGTCCTCGAAGTCCTCATATACTAGATCTTCCAGGTGGGCTGGCTTTCCCCCTCGAAATACGATTGCGAACACTCGATCAGCGCGCCATGCAGCCCACTGAAAATCCGCGAACCAATTTGCAGGAAATTCTGGGCAAGCCCATTCGCGAGCTGGGTCTGAAGTTAGAAGGCTCGTCGCTCGACCGCTTCGTACACCAACTCTACGCAGAGCTGCATCGCAAGGGTCTGGAAAAGTTTCGTCCCGCCTGCTATCTCACAGACGAATGGGGATGTCCTTCGGGCGAACCCGTGATCGGAATTCCTTTTTATCTTGCGAATCCCGACCTGTCCTCGCTGGAGAAGCAAATGAACGATCTCGAGGACAAGCGCGAGATCATGATGTACCTGCGTCATGAAGCAGGTCATGCCTTCAATTACGCTTACAAGCTCTATCGCACGCCGGAGTGGAAAAACCTCTTCGGTCCGTTCCGGCGACGATACCTCGATAACTACCGCCCGGTACCTTTCTCGAGGAATTACGTGCGCCATCTCGCAGGCTGGTATGCGCAGAAACATCCGGACGAAGATTTTGCGGAAACTTTTGCGGTATGGCTTACACCGCGCAGCGCGTGGCGCAAACGGTATCGCGGCTGGGGAGCGATGGCCAAATTGCGCTACATGGATCGGATCGCGCGCGAGCTGGGCAAAGTCGATCCGGTGCGCCGTCGTGGATATCCTGACGTCACCGTGGATGAAATGGAATCGACGGTCGCAGAGTTTTATCACCAGGCCACTCCGGAGGCGATCCCAGTTGGGGACTTGGCGCTGGATGCCGACCTGGTAGATATTTTTAATGTATCGAAGCGCCAGAAGAGATTCGTGCGTCCAGCGCAGGAGTTTGTGCACGAGCATCGCAAAGCAGTGATCGACAAGGTGGCTTACTGGACAGGAGTTCAGCGCCCGCTGGTGAAGCAGTTGATTGAAGCGATCGGCAAGCGCATCGGTGAGCTAGGCCTGCGGGCTGATACCAGAAGGGAAGCCGAGCACCTGACGGAACTCACGGTGTACGCCACGACTCTGGCCACCAATTACATGACGCGCGGAAAGTTCGTGCAGCCGTGATTTCCGCCTGGACCAAGATTATGATGGAGAGAAGAACTCACCCAAGCATGGAATGGAATCGGCCATGAAGATCGCAGTCCTCTATGACGTCTGGGAGGAGGAAGGTGAGGTCCAGGAACCACCCGAGCCCAAGCCCAAGCCTTCCGCTCGTAAGACGAACAAGCGGGCAAAGAAAAAAAGAGAGAAGGAAGACCGGGAAGAAATTTTCGAAGCTCTGGAGAAGCTCGGTCACGAACCTTTTTACCAGGTGCTGGATGGAACGCCGCAGTGCCTGAATTCGCTGGCAAAGTGCGAGGCCGATCTGGTTTTCAATCTTACCGAGTCGTTCGCGGGCGACGATACCAAGGAAATGCATGTCGCCGCCTATCTGGACTTGCTGGGCCTGAAGTACACCGGGGCTGGTCCGCATGCCACTTTTCTGGCGCAAGACAAATCCATTGCCAAAAAAATGTTTGGCTTTCATGGCATACGCACGCCGTTCTTTGCGACGTCTTACCGGGGAAGCATCGAGCACGCGCACGATATTTCCTTTCCGCTGATCGTGAAGCCGCTTTCGGAAGATGGCTCGATCGGAATCAATTCCAATGCGGTGGTGGATAGCGTGAAGGAACTGATGGAGCGGGTGGAGGATATTCAGGACGAGTTCGACTCGCCCGCCATCATCGAGGAATACATTGAAGGCCGCGAAATTTACGCAGCAATTCTCGGCAGCTACGAATACGCGCAAGCACTGCCGCTCGTGGAACTCGATTTCTCCAAGCTTCCCAAGGGCACTCCCAAGATCGCAAGCTATGACGTGAAGTTTGAAAAAGACGCGGAGGCTTACAAGCTTACGAAGTCTAGCCTGGCCGAGGACCTGGACGACGAAACCAAGGAGCGCCTGACGCAAACCGCGCTCGCCGCTCATCGCGCGGTGAAATTACGCGACTATGGACGCATTGATATGCGCCTGTCGAACAAGGGTGAGGTGTACGTGCTTGAGGCGAATCCGAACCCATGGCTATCCAGCAAGCAGGAATTCGCCATGGCCGCCAAAGCCTCTGGCCGATCTTATACACAGCTGATCGGAGAAATTGTAGAGCTGGCGATGGCGCGCTACCGGCCCCGGAATTAGTTGCCAGCTCACACCTGGGTTGGTTCCAACTTCATTCGTCCAGAATAAATCGCCATACCCACCACTGCATCCAGGCCCATTTGATGTAACCGGTTCACCTCGTCCTGAGTGGTGATACCGCCGGCAACGATCAATTGCCGAGAAGTCACAG
>QIAI01000043.1:6559-6983 GCA_003224995.1 Acidobacteriota bacterium | reverse complement strand
CGACCTGTTTTTCTTCCCCGACTATCCGAAATATGGCGTATGGAACGATTCCTATCTGCTAACCTCGCGCGATTTTGGGCCGACGGTGCAGTAGGGCATCAGCGTCTACGCCCTGGAAAAGTCGAAGATGCTGGTAGGCGATCCGAGAGCGCGGTCGGCCAAGTTCTTCCTCGACCTAGCCATCATCCCGATTTTCCTCATGTGCTCCTCGCAAAAAGCAAACTCCCCCAGGATGTCGTCCTGTCTAGTGAGGCAGATTGCACGGGCAAGCAACTGCTAAACCGAGAAGACACGAAGAGCTTACAGTCGTCAGCGATTTGATTGGAATGGGACTTTCGCGGAACGGCTCCAGCCATTCGTGCCTTCATAACTCAACTTTTGTTAATCAGGAGGATGATTTGGACAGCAAGCACAGCAAAGAATT
>QIAI01000043.1:515-6513 GCA_003224995.1 Acidobacteriota bacterium | reverse complement strand
ACAGGAAAATACGAACCTGAAATTCAGGGGCGCCATCGGGGTCATTCCGGTTACCGGTGTTGCCGCTAGCGGGGCCGTCAACCTTAACGTCGTACGCGGTGTAAATCCTGCGGGACCATGGCGCATCGCGGACCTCAATGCCAATGTGAGCTCGGAAGGGCGGATCAAGGCCAAGGGACGCGGCCTGCTTTTGGCAGCGGGCAACGGCATCGGAACCAATGCCGGCGCTAGCGTTTTCGCCACCCTGTTCTGTGGACCCGCCGCCGCGGCCAGCGCGCATAGTTCGAATCGCGTAGCCCTCGACGCCGACGGGGACTTCGCCATCGACGACCTGCTGTCTCCACTTCCCCCGGTTTCCTGCGACACGCCGGTTTTGCTGATCCGCAACGGCGCAGGATCTGGAGTGTGGTTCGCCGCCGGCCTCCCGGAGGTCAAATAAGCAATCGGCAAGCCATCAAAGGACACTCTGCGCGGGACCCTGTCTCCCCATCCTCCTGTCTCCCCATCCTAATGTCGAGCGTCCAGCAGCACGACGTAGGATGGGGGATGGGGGTAGGCTTTGGATTTACGAACCTCCGTCAGTTCTGATACGAGTCTCTAACAAGCTTATGCATCTTCGCCCTGCCACTCCCGCCGACATCCCCGTCATGATGAACCTGGGGAACCATTCCGCCACGGCGTCGCATTGGTCGCGCGAGCAATACGATCGCATCTTCGGCGCGGAGCCGCCTCGGCGGCTCGCTTTAGTCATTGAAGAAGCCGTGGGATTGCAGGGGTTTCTGGTCGCCCATGAAGTCGCTACGGAGTGGGAGATTGAAAACATCGCGATCGCCGGCGCCGCCCGAAGACGCGGCCTGGGGACTCTCCTGCTCGGCGCCTTTCTCGACCACGCGCGCGCTCAGCGAGCCAGCGCAGTTTTTCTCGAAGTTCGCGAATCCAATCACGCCGCCCGCTTGTTATATGAGAAATGGGCGTTCACCGAGAGCGGCCGTCGCGCCGACTATTACACCCGGCCACAAGAAGATGCCATCGTGTATCGCTTGTCATTGGCGTAATTTGCAACCGTAACGGTGCAATTTTAGTCACTAAAACGATGTACCTTGCCGTGCGTCTCCATGGAAAATTGAATTGCTGGGCTCGGGGGCCTATGGTAATTTGGAGTTCTCAAATCAGGTTGGAGGTCTGCTGGATGACTCCGAGAGACCAACTCCTGGCCAGTCATGACGAATTCCGCAAACTGGCTGTGGAGCATACGCAGTACGCACAAAGACTCGAATCACTCACCGAAAAAAGATATCTCACTGAGGACGAAAAGCTGGAAGAGGTCCGGCTGAAAAAGCTGAAACTCCGTTTGAAGGACCAGATGGCGTCCATCGAACGGGAATTCCGGCAGCACGTTCACAATCAAGTAGCCTAATCCTCGGCCAACCCCACACGGCCTAGCCGTCATTGGGGATTTGTCTCTTCCATCCGGCGCTCGTAAGCGCCTTTTTTTATTACAGTTAAGTTAAAAGCGACGGACCGCCCGGCTGCACTATAATTTCAAGAGTCTCCCATGGTGCGCGACGCCTACTTTTACGCCGTTCCTTTGCTGCTGGCCGGATTGCTCATCGCCTGGCTCACCGCCCCGCTCTGGGCCGTGCCGGCCTGGATGCTGGCCGCCTTCTGCTTGTGGTTTTTTCGCGATCCTGAACGCGTTGTGCCCGATACGCCTGGCGCCATCGTCTCTCCCGGCGACGGCAAGGTCACTGAAGTCGCGAAAGTTGTGGTGGAAGGTGCCGAGCGCCTGCGCATCAGTATTTTCCTCAATGTCTTCAACGTGCACGTGAACCGTTCTCCAATTGGCGGCGTAATTCGCGACGTGCGCTACCAGAAGGGAAAGTTCCTGAACGCCATGGGCTCGACCTGCGCCGAGGAAAACGAACAGAACATCGTGACCGTCGAGGGCGAAGGACAAACTGTAGTCTTTAAGCAAATCGCTGGATTGATCGCTCGCCGCATCGTGTTCTACAAAAAAATGGGAGATCCGGTTGCGCGTGGCGAGCGTGTCGGCCTGATCAAATTCGGTTCGCGTGTAGACGTCGTCATGGATGCCAAGGTTCGGCCTGCGGTGAAAGTCGGCGACCATGTGAAAGGCGCTTCCAGCATCCTCGCGTACGCCCATGCAGCCTCCGAACTCATCCCCGCCGCCACCCAGTCCATCCCTCAAGGAGTACGGTAATGGACGACCTGGGCGATCATCCCATCGTGGAGATTCCGCGACGTCGCAAGTCCGATCGTCCTACGCGCCGCATGCGCAAGGGCATGTATATTCTGCCCTCGCTGTTTACCACCGGAAATCTGGCCGCCGGCTATTACGCCATTCTGCAGGCCATGCATGGCACTGTGGGCGAGCCTTGGCACTTTGACTTCGCCGCAAAGGCGATTGGTTTTGCCGTGCTATTCGATGGACTCGACGGCCGCATTGCCCGCATGACCAATACCAGCAGCGATTTCGGACGCGAACTGGATTCGCTCGCCGACGTAATTACTTTCGGCGTCGCTCCCGGGTTGCTCGCCTACATGTGGGGATTTCACCTCTTGCCGCCGTTCATGAATGCCGAACTGCACACCAAGCTGGGGCAATTCGGTGCGGTCGCGACTTTTCTTTTTCTGGTGGCCGGCGCCAGCCGTCTGGCGCGCTTCAACATCATGGTGAACCCGCAGCCTTCCAACCCTGGGCGGCCCGACAAAAAGTATTTCGTTGGCATGCCGATTCCAGCTGGCGCGGGCGTGATTGCCGCGGTGGTCCACTTCACGCGCGGAGTTCCGCTTAACAATGTCTCCACGGCCATCATTGCCTTGCTGCTGGTTCTCACCGTGGGTTACCTGATGGTCAGCACCTGGCGCTTTTACAGCTTCAAGGACATTCACTTCAACACGCGGCAGCCCTTCCGCGTCATGTTATTGCTGGCCGCGCTGTTTGCCTTGATCTGGTTCTACTCCCGTTGGGTCCTTTTCGGCATCGCGCTCATCTACATGTTTTCCGGCGTATGGTGGCGCTTACAGTGGATCGTTCGTCGCCGGCCTACGCCTCCCGCTCCACCCGTATATGAGGAGGCTTCACAGCACACATGAGTTCCCCCCTTAAACCAGCGACCCTGCCCACTTCCGACACCATGCGTGCCAAGCCCTATCGCGTGGCCATCGTGGGCGCTGCCTCTCTGCGCGGCAAGGAAGTCGCCGAGGTCCTCAACGACCGCAACTTTCCCGCCGTCGACATCAAGTTGCTGGATGACGACGAAGCTTTAGGACAGCTGGAAACGATGGGCGACGAGGTCACCTTCATTCAGAGGGTGCGTAACGAGCAGTTCGATCATCTCGACTTCACCTTCTTCGCCTCTGATCAGAATTCCACTCGCAAAAGCTGGAAGACCGCCCGCGATGCCGGCAGCGCCATTGTGGATCTCTCGTATGCTTTGGAAGACGAGCCCTCGTCCGCCATCCGCTCTCCCTGGATCGAGCGCCAGTTGGGGCAAACTCCGGTTCTTGAGCTTCAACCCGGCCCCTGTGTGATCGCGCACCCGGCTGCGGTCAGCCTCGCCCTGCTGGTCTTGCGCGCCCAGAAAGCCGGCAAGCTTCGCCACGTTGCCTGCACCGTACTGGAGCCTGCGTCGGAACATGGACAGAAGGGCATGGACGAGCTGCACGAGCAGACCGTCAACCTGCTGTCTTTTCAGGAACTCCCCAAAAACGTTTTCGATACCCAGGTCGCTTTCAACCTGGCCGAAACCTACGGACCGAATTCAACCCCCACTTTGCAATCCACCCGGCAACGCATTCTGAAGCATTACCAGCGCATCGCCGGGCAAGACGCGCTGCAGCCCGCGATCCAGCTGATCCAGGCTCCCATCTTCCACGGACACGCGTTTTCCATCTATATGGAAATGGAGGAGCCCATCGCGGTCGGCGACCTGGGCCAGGCACTCGCCGGCGAACACGTCACCGTGACCCGGCAGGCGGAGGATTCACCCAGTAACGTCAACGCCGCCGGGCAAGGGGATATTCTATTGTCGTTGACGCGCGACGAAAACAATCCCACCGGCATGTGGTTGTGGGCGGCTGCCGACAATCTGCGGATTGCGGCGGTTTCCGCCGTGGAATGCGCCGAGACGATGACTCCTACGCGTCCCCGAGGCAAAATTCAGTGAGTCTGGCGGGCCAGGACTGCAGCCACTTCCGAAAAACGCGCTGTCCGCAGCCCTTAGATCTTTTATCTGGGTTAGAAACTTTAAGGCTGTTAGCAGAGAAATCTCTCTCAGCGTCCTTCGCGAACCCTTCGCGCTCTTCGCCGTTAAAATCTCTAAAGCAAACTGTTCCGTCTCTGGTACTGATCGCGGCTCTGCTTGCTACCCTTGCGTGCGGCTATCACACCGCCGGCCACGTGGTCACGCTGCCCCAGAATGTCAAGACGCTTGCCATTCCCGCGTTCGTCAATCAATCCCAGACGTACCGCATCGAGCAAACGCTGACCTCCGCCGTGGTGCACGAATTCACCACCCGCACCCATTATCAGATCCTCAATCAGGACAGCGAGGCTGCCGACGCAACCCTCCACGCCACCGTGCTCACCACCAGCAGCGCGCCGCTCACTTACGATTCCAAGACCGGCCGCGCAGAAAGCATTCTGGTCATCGTCAGCATGCGGGTGTCGTTAGTCGATCGTCAGGGCAAAATTCTTTTTCAGAATCCCTCGTACGTATTCCGTGAGCAGTACCAGGTTTCGCAGGAGCCCAGCAGCTTCTTTCAGGAGGATTCCCCGGCCATGGGACGGCTTTCGCGCGATTTCGCCCAAACCTTCGTCAGCAGTGTGCTGGAGGGTTTCTGATGAAAGCGTTCGCCCAGGCTGAGCGCTTCGTCTCCGAAGTGGAAAAAAAGAAGCTTCGGTCCGCCTACGTTTTCGTCGGCGATGAAGTCTTCTTTCGCAAGCGCTTCCGCGAAGCCATTCTCCAGCACCTGGTGCCCAGCGATCTGCGCGATTTCAGCCTGTTCGACTTCGATCTTGCCGAAACCGACTTGAGCGAAGTCCTCGACCGTGCCCGCACCCCCTCCCTGATGGCGCCTTTCCAGGTGTTCTTCGTACGCGGGGTAAAAACTCTTTTCGGCCGTGGATCGAACGAAGAGAAGTTGGCCGCTATCGAGGAGTATTGCAAAAATCCCAATCCCGACGCGCTGCTGGTCTTTGTCGCCGACCATATCAGCATTCCCGCTGACGCCCGGCGCATGGACATGACCGACAAGGAGCGCTATGAGCGTATTCGTGAGACGCTCGGCCAATTCTGCGGGATTGTTGAGCTGGCGCGCGTGGAAGAGAGTGAAGCCGTTCGTTGGGTCACCGAGTATTGCGCCACCCGTGAGGTGAAAATCGACACCGACGCCGCCCGTGAACTGGTCGACGCGCTCGGCGGCGACATGATGATGATCTCCAACGAACTGGAGAAGCTCATCCTCTACGTCGGCGAGAAAAAGCGCATCACCCTCGGCGACGTCGAGACCATGGTGCTCGCCGCCAAGCAGCGCTCCCTCTATGAACTGACCGACGCCATTTCCGCCAAGGATCGCGTGCGCGCCCTGGAAGTTTTGGATGCCATGCTCTCCACCGGTGATGGCGACGAGGCCGCCATCGGCCATCTCTATATGCTCGCGAAAACTTTTCGCCAGATGCTGGTGATTCTTGAGCGCAACGTACGCGACCAGCGCGCCCTGTGGGCTGCCCTGTGGCACGGATTCCGCGTGCCGCCGTTTGCCGCCGAAGACATCATCCGGCAAGCCCGGCGCTACAAGTCGAAGCGTGAACTCACCAGCGCCATCCGCCTGATTGCCAAGTCGGACCTGGCACTCCGCTCCAATCCGCCCACCAAGCGCCTGGTGCTCGAAAAGCTCGTTCTCGATTTGACTGCCGAGCCGCGTTTGCAAACGGCGCGGTCGCAGGATGAATTGCAGATCTAGGTTTTGGTCG
>QIAI01000043.1:0-447 GCA_003224995.1 Acidobacteriota bacterium | reverse complement strand
GACAACAACGATCGGCCAACGACCAAAGACCAAAGACCAAAGACCAACGGCGATTTCCCGTGCTCGATTCCAAGGCTTACCTCGCGCGCATCAACTACACCGGCCCCACTACGCCAACAGCTGAAACCCTGCGCGCGCTGCATCTCGCCCATCTCTACGCCGTTCCCTTCGAAAATCTCGATATCGCGCTCAAACGCCCCATTACGTGTGACCAGCAGCGCTTCTTGCACAAAATCGTGGAACTGCACCGCGGCGGCTTCTGCTACGAACTCAATGGCGCCTTTGCCGCCTTGCTGCGTGAGCTTGGCTTCCCAACCACATTGCTTTCGGCCCGGGTGGCGCGCGAGGATGGCAGCGCCTCGCCCGAGTTCGATCACATGACCCTGCGCGTTGACCTCGACGAACCCTGGCTGGCCGACGTCGGCTTTGGCGATTCTTTTCTCGAGC
>QIAI01000677.1 GCA_003224995.1 Acidobacteriota bacterium | reverse complement strand
TCGTGTGTGACTTGCCCGTGAATTTCGGTTTGCAGTGAGTTGTAGTGCCCGTTCTGTCCCGTGAACGCCATTTTCAACGAGCTGAAGCCCTGGTACGGAACCAAACCATTAAACGCCGGTTGGACTCCTCCTGGACAGTTTGCCTTGTCTTGAAGGCAGGCTAGCTGGCTTTGCGGAGGCAGGTTGATTTCCTGAAAGTAGCTTTGGTATCGGTTCTGGTTTCCTACGTACGATATCGAAAGCACGGCGTTCTTCCCCAATGCTTGTTGCACGCCAGCGCTGTACGAATAGGTGGTCGGGACTTTGTAATGCTGGTTGAGTCCCGTAACTGAGGACGTAAGAATAGGAACAGTGATGGATCCGCCATTGAGTTGATTGTGAGGATCACTCAGGGAAACGCCGGTCGATCCGGTATTCAGGCTGTACCCAAACGGCGGGTTGGTCGCAAGGCGCGGCCCGAAAGAGTTCCAGGTGTCGTTCACCAGGCCTTTCGGAACACCATTCTTGCCTTCAAAGCCAATACCATTCAGATAGAACTGATAACCCGCCAGTTGAGGCACAGGGCTGGGGCCTAAGCCGGGGCTGGAGGGATCGATCTGCGTGTCGTTGCTCCCGGGCACGAACACCGGAGCCTGGGCAGGATTGTAGCGATTGGGATAGAAGTTCGCCATGTTGTTGTTGGCTTCGTAGGTATGCGGAATTCCGTCCCAGCGCAGGCCTAAGTTGAGCGTCAGGCGTTGCGTCGCGCGCCAGTTATCCTGGATGTAAGCCGCCGGAGAAATGGCATTCCAGTGTCCGACTCCTTTGAATGCCTGTTCTTGATAGTTATTCGACATACCAAGCAGGAAATCTGCGAAATCGAAGCCGCACGCTGTGACTTTCGGGACAGCGACACAGCCACTCGGCTTGGTAAGTGAACCGTCAAACCCGAATTGCCCTTGGGTGTTGGCGAAATAGTCTTGCACCTTCTTGTAAATGGCGAAACTTCCACCGATCTTGAACTGGTGCGCTCCCTTGGTCCAGGAAATATCGTCGCGAATCTGGTAGGAATCGGCCGTATTGTTCCAAGGCATCCAGTTGACGTTGTATGTCGCTCCGGTGCTGCCAGAAAGTTGAATGGTGGGAATGCGGTTGTCAACGTTAGGACCGCTGAAGATGCGATTGAAGGTGAAGTCGGACGGAGCCTTAAAGACGCCGGCCGGCAGGATGTGGATGCGGTTGCCGTTATAGGAAAAAGCAACTTCGTTGAGTAAGGTCGGACTGATCGTGTGGGTGGTGTGGATCACATAGCTATACGACGGGTTGCCAAACGTGTCGAAGACCGTAGGCAGCTTGTCGTTGCTCCACTGCGTTGTGCCGTAGGTCTGCTGTGCCTGGTCCGCAATGAAGTGTCCGAAGACCGAGAACTTCTCCGTGAACTGATGGTCGATGCGGACGAGCTCCTCCTTGCCGGTGGTGGGTG
>QIAI01000042.1 GCA_003224995.1 Acidobacteriota bacterium | reverse complement strand
ACACCACTCGATCAGATCCGGGTCGGCAAACTGCAGGATCACCCCGTCGGCAATCCGCCCCGCCATCTCCAGCACTTTCGGCCCGTAGCCCGCGATCCATACTGGCGGAGGGACCTTGGCCCACGTCAAGCGTGTCGGTTGCCCTTCGTACTCCACCTCGCGCCCGGACATCAACTCGCGCAAGGTTTTGACTGCGCGTTCCAGATCGCCTGCGCCCACCGGCTTCTTGCCCAGCACGCGACGCGAACTGTCGCCGCGCCCGATGCCTAACTGCATGCGGCCGCCGGAAATCAGGTTCAAGGTCGCAAACAAACTGGCAGTAACGGTCAGGTCGCGTACTGCGGGATTGGTCACGCACGGGCCCAGCTTCATCTTTTTAGTATTGGCGGCCATCAATGTAAGCATGGGATAAGGTTCCAGCCAGAGCACATGCGAATCGAAAATCCAGCCGTACTCGAATCCGGCGGCTTCGGCCTGCCGGGTCAAAGCGACGATCCGCTCCACCGTAATATCGGGCTTGAACGTGATTCCGAACTGCATGGCCGCTCCTTGTGTTCCCCTTCGTGTCGCTTCATGTGCTTTGTGGTTAGACAAAGAGCTTGAAACCACAAAGGACACGAAGTCTCACGAAGGAAGGCTCCGAAAGTGGGGCAGTTTAGCATAGTATGCTTGTTCTTTCTCTTCCAGGAGGACGTTCGCAATGGGCTTCGATACCCTGATCGTCAATGGCCGCGTGGTTACCGCGGCCGACACCTACGCGAGCGACGTTGCGATTAGCAATGGAAAAATCGAAGCCGTCGGGAAAGGACTGTCGCGGGAGAATGCCAAAAAGGTCATCGACGCGAACGGGAAATACGTTTTGCCGGGCGGCATTGACGTCCATACTCATCTCGACATGCCTTTCGGCGGTACTACCAGCGCGGACGATTTCGAGACCGGCACGCGGGCGGCGGCCTTCGGCGGCACTACTACGCTCATCGATTTCGCCATCCAGTACAAAGGCCAGACGCTGCGAACGGCTTTCGACAGCTGGATGCAGAAGGCCTCCGGCAAGGCCGTCAGCGACTACGCTTTCCATTGCATCATCACCGACCTTGGTGCGGCACAACTCGAAGAGATGAATGCGCTGGTCCGCGAAGGCGTCACCAGCTTCAAGCTGTTCATGGCCTATCCCGGCGTGTTCATGCTCGACGACGCCAGCATCTTCAAAGCCTTTCGTGCGACCGCCAAAAACGGCGGGCTGGTGTGCATGCATGCTGAGAACGGCAGTGCGATCGACGTCATCGTGCAGCAGGCGCTTGCGGAAGGGAAGAAGGCTCCCAAGTACCACGCGCTCACGCGTCCTACAACCGCCGAGGCCGAAGCTTGCGGCCGAGCGATCGCGCTCGCCGAGATGGCGGGAGCTCCGGTTTACATCGTGCATATGAGCTGCAACGATGCACTGGAAAAAGTTCGCGAGGCACGCGACCGGGGTTTGCCCGTCTACGCCGAGACCTGCCCGCAATATTTGTATCTCTCGCTCGAAAACATGGAGGCTCCCGGCTTCGAAGGCGCGAAGTACGTTTTCACCCCGCCCCTGCGAGAAAAATGGCACCAGGAAAAACTCTGGAATGGATTGAAGCAGGACCATCTGCAAGTCGTCTCCACTGATCACTGTCCATTCTGCTTCAAGGAACAGAAGGAACTCGGCAAAGACGATTTCACGAAAATTCCCAACGGCGGGCCCGGGATTGAACATCGCATGAGCCTGATCTATTCCGGAGGAGTCGCGAAGGGTCGGTTCAGCGTGAATCGCTTTGTGGAGTTGGTTTCGACCACGCCAGCCAAGCTTTTTGGTCTCTATCCCCGCAAAGGCACCATCGCCATTGGCAGCGACGCCGATCTCGTGATCTTCGATCCCGATCGCAAGCACACGATCAGCGCCAAGACGCACCACATGCGCGTCGACTATTCCATGTTTGAAGGAATCGAGGTGACCGGGATGCCCGACGTAGTGCTCTCCCGTGGAAACGTGGTGGTGGAAAGAGACAAGTTTCTTGGACGCGCGGGTGCTGGAGAATTTATTAGGCGCGCGGGGTATACAGGCCGATGAAGGATAGTTAGGAATTGGGAAATGCAGATTTATGTTTTGTAACCTGGTAATCGGGTAATTTGTAATCTACGCCCGCGGTACTCGAATTTAAGTTTCACGACTACAGAATTGCAAATTATTCGATTTTCCCAGTTCCACTTTCTCCCCAGCCCCAACACTACTTGCCACCCTGGCACATATCCAGGTTCCAGGTGATTTTTGTGGTCGACCCCTGGGCGGGCGTGTTTTCGAGCGTGGCGCCGCCGGAGAGCTGCCCCTGGTGATCGGGGTCTACTTTGTTCGTGGTTACAGTCAGCCCCTGGATGCTAGCCACGATCGAGGAGTCCTTATTGGTCGCGGCCGTCGTCTTGGGGCAGTCGCCAGCGCAGCGGCTCTGCCAATGCTCCTTGCCCGGGAAATTGGCTCCCTGCGTATGTAGGTCAAATCTACCGTCTTCGCGGGCCTGGATATCGACGGTGGTCTCTCCGCCGTCGGAAGCGGTCTGTCTGTCTTGTATGGTATGTACGGTCCCACCAAACAGCTTGACTGGGGGATTGACGATGACATTGGTATCTTCCAGATCGTAGACGGCCGAGAACGTGCCATGCGACGAGCCACTCCAGCCAGTGGCGACCCCCGGCTCGCCTTGCAAGCTGATCTGGTTGGTGATCGTTTCCTCGCGAGTATTGGTCCACGGACCGGCAGTGTCGCCACCGGTGGTCGTTGCTTGCGTGGTCGTCGTATAGCTGATGGTCCCGCCCCAACCGCCGTCGCAGGATACCCAGTCTTTCACCGGGACGGTGAGCGTCTTGGAGAGATGGAGATTGCTGCGGAGCATTGTTTCCACTAAACCTCCAACGGCAATCGTAAGCGGGCCTGCGGTTAGGCCCTTGTTAAACCCCACGCCATTTCCCAGAGCATCGATGATGTCCTGCTTCATAGTGACCGCCTTGGGCGCAACGCTGAAGTTGACCTCCGCCTGCTTCATCACTGGCACCGGGTTCCTCAACTGCTCTCTCTGCTTGACGCCTTCGAGGTCGATGGTAGTTTGCCCTTCCTCGTTGGTTTTTGGCGAGGCGGGGTTGCTGACCGGGACCATTGCGGTCTGGATGAGGGGAGTGCCGTCAGGAAACACGAACTCGACAATCGGATAAGTGATCTGGTTGCCGCTGACGCTCATGCCGCCACTCTTCAGCATCCATTCCGTCTTCACCCCCTCCACCGGGCCGTCGTTGGGCAGGCTGATATCCAGGTTGACGCCGTTCAGCGCGATGCGAGCGCAATTCACGGCTTGCCAATTCTTGGTGTTTTCGCGCACCGTGCCCGTCAGCGTGCGTCGCTCGCCGTTGGTGTAGATGCTCTTGGTCCGCTCCAGGGGAGGGTTTCCACTGATGGTGATATCCGTCTCCAAGCACGCGTAGTAAGCGATGAGCTTGATCAGCGCGAGCACGGCATTGGCTTTCGACGTTGCACTGCCATATTTTTCCGCGCCCTCCATTTCCGCATGTTCGGCCAAATACTCGAGGAGCGCGTCGAAAGTCTTTCCCACGACGTATGCGTTTGAATCCAGGATCTGGTTCCCCAGTTCCGATATCGTGCAGGGCCGGGAACCGCCTCCTTCTTGGACGTACATGAGTTGCAGACCACCATCCGGATGCCAGACCGCATGCCGGAGTTGCGGTCGCGTTTCATCTTCGGCATACGAGGCATGTTCCCATCGTGCAGATGCCCAGCCCTGCTCGCCCCCCGGATCGAATTGCCCCTTCTGTTTTTTGCTCCTCTCCTGAATCATCAGGTCCGCTGTGAGGCGACGGAGTATGAGTGACATTTGGATCGCGTCCAGATCGACCGTCTCGGTATCGACATAGGGTGCAAGCAAGTCGTAATGATGCTTGGACTGGCGGCCGAGCTCGGCGATGAAGTCAGCCCAAAAACGCATCGCCGGCTGATTTCCCTGAGCCGCGGCGCGCAGGCCGTCCACCAACATCTTTGCCACCGGCGCGTTCTTCAGTGAGGGGAAAGAGCTAGCGAACGCCCCGCTGAGATCCGTCAGCTTGATATGCATCTCGCCGAACAGCTTGGCCAGGGCAGCGACTTCCCAAGCGTCAATCATGATCCCTTGCCCCGGCTTGACGGACTCGTAGGCGAGCGCGCCGTTATCGTCTCGCACGCCGAATCCTGACATCTGCACGGCTGTCAGCAGTGCAGCCGTTGACTGCTCATCTTCGGCCATAACGCGTTTTGCCAGTTCAGCGGCAGCTTGTTCAGGAGTTCCGGTGGGTTGCGGCAACGCCGCGGGCAGCTTACCGCTGCGGAAGGCTCGCGCCATCGCGTCGCCCTTGAAGGTGAAGGCCGGCGGCGGAAGTGGAGTGGCGGCGTCGGCTTGGTTTGAAGATGTACTGTTGTTGAAAAGTGTGCTGTTTGAGCGGATGCCCATCGTTTGCGACTGCATTCGCGATTGCATTTGCGCCGCCTGCGCCTGTGCCTGTCGCGCGTACTCCTGCATGACTTCTTGGGGTGACTTAGGGCGCGTCAGCATCGCCTTCAATCCCCACCCGGCAAGCACGATGACCAGGAGCACTGCACTGCCAAGGACAACAAATGTCTTGTGACTCGTGCCCATACGAGAAATTTCCTGGTTAGTGGATTCGAGATGGCATGGAAAGGAAAAAATGGGCGGAACGCCTTCCCCAAAGCGTTCCGCCCTTCCCAGTTGTGGTTACTTTTTGGTGCTGACCTGCGTGAGCACGGTGTTCGCCGTCTGTTGCAGCAGCGGCGTAAGCACGTCCTCACCATCCGACTTCGCCTTACCCTGCAATTCGTTCTGCAGCAGGGGCGCGGTTGCGCCGGTCTGGGCGAGTTGATATTGCACGGTGACGTTGTCCTTGGACTTGATCTGTCCATTAAAGCCTTGCAGCTGGCTCATCACCTGGTTCATGGCTTGCTGTTGAGCGGACTGAGCGGCGGCAGAAGCTGCAGCCGAAGCAGCCTGAGCCGCCATGACTCCGCCCATGCCGTGCGCCATGGCGCCCATGGGCGTCATTTGGGCCACGGGAGCGGCCATCTTGGCGAATCTTCCGAAGCCGCTGCTCTGCGGATGCTTCACGGCCACCGCGGAGTAGAGAATGTAGTCGCACTGCTTCTGTTGTGCTTCGGCCTGCAATTGCATGGCGACGCGCGAGTCCAGGGCGGCGATCTCCACCGCCGGTCCATTCATCAACAGGATCATGGCATTGCGAATGGGCGTGCTGTAGTCGGCCATGGCGTTGTTGCCCTGGCCCACCTGTGCGTCCGGCGGCGCGACTCCGATGCGAATCTTGCCAGCTGCTTTGGGACCCAACGCCTGCGGAACGGCAACCTGCGCTGCCCCGGGCTGATTCCCGCCCATACCCATCTGGGACATTCCGCCCATCTGGGACATTCCCCCAACCCCGGCAGCCTGTGCCATGCGCATCTGCTGTTGCGCCATACCGAGAGCGGCCTGGTTAGCGGCAGGAGCCGCCATGGGATTAAGCATTCCCTGCTTCATCGTAGAGGCGAGTGCATTCGCTTGTGGTCCACCCTGGGCCCCCGGCTGTTGGGTTACCTGCGGTGTCTGCTCCATCTGCGGTACGCCCTGCAGCTCTGCGAAGGAATTCACTTGCTTGTAGCTGGCGGGTACATCAAACAGGGCGGCATCCTGCGGCTGTTTATTCAGCTCCGTCACGCTGATGTTCACGGTCATGGCGGAGCCGTCGGGATTGTGCATGATCACGTTCTGCACCAGAGGGTAGCCGGGCTTTCCGCTTCCGCTGTGGTGCTCGACGATGGCGTCCTGGCAGCCCTGGCCCTGGCGGACCGGGGGAGCCATGGAGGCACCGCAGCTGGCTTGCTCTTTGCTGCCGATGTCCGCATACCAGCCGTCCATCTCAAAAGACTGGTCGACTTTGCTGCAGGCGTCCGCCGACGACTTCTCCACGACCTTGGCCTTCAGGTGCCGAGCCGGATACCCGAACATCTGCTTACGCTCGCCGGTGTCAGTGATGGTGGTGGTCACCTCGACCTTGCCGCCAGTAGTTTTCTCCTCGGGCGCAGGCGCCCCGGTCACGAGCGCAGCCGCCCGAGCGGCCGCGGCATCTTGCGGATCGTTGACTACGTAATAGCTCTGGCTCTGATCGTTCAGCGAGACGGTGCGTTTTAAATCACACTGCCGTATGGTCACCATCGCGCCCCCGGGTCCCTGGTTGACATCGCGGGTGCGCGCGCCCTTGATGGAAGTTTCGGAACTGGAAACCACATTGCCGCCCACAGAAACACTCTTCTTGATGTGCAGATCTTCGGCGCTGGCCGCCAGCGTGGCGGTCAACAGGGCGACGATGCAGGAGAGCTGTCGCAACCATTGGTAACGCATATGCAACTCCTTTGGAAAATTGGCTTGCTTGGGGAGCAGGTCAGGGAAGAAAGCCCCCCGGTACCGGCCCCCCTGATGCGACCGGACCGGGGAACGACTGCTCTCCTGTGTCCTAATGCGAAATCGGAAGGTGGAACTCACTCACGGCTCGCCAAAATATTTTTGCTCTCGCGCACCCGAGGAATAGTGTTTCGCACCCCCAAGCCGCATCATGCTCCGTCGAAGATTTCTCGCATCGAGCTAACTACATGATTTTCAGTAGCTTGACAGGCTTGCCGAACGTGGTATGCTTACCCCCTCAACGAGCAAGCGCCAACCCCCATGGCGCAGGGATGTGGGCCTTGCAGCGCGATTCTTCCGATCAGGTAACCCAACTGTTAGTGCGCTGGCGCGGAGGTGATCGCGAGGCGCTCAATGCCCTGATGCCGATCGTCTATGCGGATCTCCGCCGCATGGCTCGTCAGTACCTGCAGCGGGAACGTTCCGACCACACATTGCAGAGCACCGCGCTGGTGCATGAAGCGTATGTGCGCCTCATCGGACAAAAGCTTCCGGACTGGCAAAACCGTGCCCATTTTTTTGGAGTTGCGGCGCGCCTCATGCGCCAGATCCTGGTGGAATACGCCCGCAGTCATCAAGCCGCCAAGCGCGGTGGCATGGCCTGCAAGATCACGCTGGATGAAGACTTGATGCTGCCCAAGGAATGCGATGTCGATGTGATTCTGCTCGACGACGCCCTGCAGGATCTCGCCAAACTTGATCCCCAGCAAAGCCGCATCGTCGAACTACGCTTCTTCGCCGGACTGTCGATTGACGACACCTCGGAAGTGCTGGGGATCTCGCCCGCAACCGTTACCCGCGACTGGACTACCGCCCGTGTCTGGCTCTATCGTGAAATTTCCCGTCGGCCCCAGGCCTAGCGCGCGAAAAAAGGCGAGTCTGCGGAAAGCTGCAGATGGCAAAAAAAGCGAACCGCAGGAGCTGAAGCGCAGACCTAATTTCAACGGCATGGCGGCACGACCGAGGTCGTGCCCTTCCCAGTGGTTCACTTCCCCAATGGTCCAAACCGGGGACATAGTTGACAAAGCAGACCGGGGAGATGGTTGACAGTTGGGTCAGCGGAGGGAGTATCCGCACTCCATCTGCACTTTTTCCGCAGCCTCTGAAGGCGTGACATCTGATAGCGGGCACCTGCTCTCGAGGTTGCAGAGGCTCGCACCCGGTGTTACCCTCCTGCTTAAGTGACCATTCCTGAGCGGGAGTAGTTCAGCGGTAGAACGCCAGCTTCCCAAGCTGGATGTCGCCGGTTCGATCCCGGTCTCCCGCTCCATAAGCTTTGCAATCCATCTTCTCAATCTCTGAATCGTTCGCCTGCGAATGCTTGTGCTGAGGTTGGCCGATCGTGATTTGTTGAAAAACCTCACGCCTCGATATATTTACCTGTTTTGTAAGCGATAGTTTACTTGCGCTTTTCTCGGCCTGGTCTATGCTGTCGCGCAGATCAGGCCGAGCCGGCCGAAGGTGGAGTCCGGGGGAGGGCTCACACTTTCGAATCAATCTCCCCGGCAAACTTCGCTATCACGTTCGGTGCCGAAGCCATGGCCGCCTATTCCTAGCATGAAATGGGTAAAACTTTGTAAAGACAACAGATTACGGGGTCCGCAATGCTAAATTGTTAACATTGAGAGGCACGTACGCTTGAAGGTCACCAGCCGTTTTCTGTGGAATGCTCTGGTAATTGGGCTCGCCATAGCGTTGCCCGTTGGTTCGAACTCGCTCGTCTGCGCGCAGACCACCCAATCGGCACCCGCCGACCCCTCTGCACAGCGCGCCGTAGGCGCGATCAAGGCGATCACGGACAATGGCGTGACGCTCTCCTCTGACTCTGGCGATGAGGTCAAGGTCAGTTTCCAGGACGCCACGCGCGTCCTCCGCGTAGCTCCCGGGGAGAAAGATTTAAAAAACGCCACCCCCATTCAAAAGCAGGACTTGCAGGTGGGCGATCGGATTCTCGTGCGGGGAAGAGCCAGAGCGGAATCTCATTCCATCGCCGCTGGAATGGTGGTGGTCATGAAGCAGTCCGACGTGGCCGCTAAGCACGAAAAAGATCGGGAGGATTGGCAGAAGCGGGGAGCAGGCGGTCTGGTCAGCGCGGTCGATCCGGTGACCGGCAACATCACAATTTCGATCACCTCGTTTACCGGCACGAAGAACGTGATCGTTCATACCTCGAAAAGCACCATCCTCCGCCGCTATGCTCCGAATTCGGTGAAGTTCGACGATGCGGCGGTGGCTCCCATTGACCAGATCAAGGTGGGTGACCAGTTGCGCGCGCGCGGCACCAAGAACGCCGAGGGCAGCGAAATCGCTGCCGAAGAAGTCGTGTCGGGCACATTTCGCAATCTCGCCGGTCAGATCCTGGCGGTCGACCCTGCCGCGAACACGCTCACGCTCAAGGACGCCATCAGCAAACAGAATGTCGTGGTGAAGGTGACGGGCGACGCGCAATTGCGCAAGCTTCCGCCCGAGTTTGCTCAGAGAATCGCCATGCGACTGAAAGGTGGTATGGCAGCAGGCATTCCCGGAGCGAGCGCAGCCATGGGGGGCAACGCGGACGCTTCGCGTGGACAAAGGTCGGGCTCAGCATCGGCAGGAGGCGGAGGTGGCATGGGTGGGCGTAACGGCGGGGCTCCTGACATTCAGCAAATTCTGAACCGTATACCTCCTGCGTCCCTGACGGATCTGCAAAAAGGCGATGCGGTGATGATCGTCTCCAGCGCCGGAGATGGCGCAGGAACGGTGACGGCCATTACGCTGCTTGCCGGCGTCGAGCCGATTCTCACGGCTGCCCCCAATGCCAGCCAGGCCATGATGCTCTCGCCCTGGAGCCTGGGCTCAGGCAATGCCGAGGCGGCGGCCAATCCGTAAGCCATGATTCGTATTCAGTGCAGGTTGAAGTTGCAGGAGAAAGAATGAGGTTTCATTTGCGCTTGGCTTGCATTC
>QIAI01000676.1 GCA_003224995.1 Acidobacteriota bacterium | reverse complement strand
ATGTGCTCCAGGGTCATTCCCGCTTTCTGCAGCGCAATTTTGGTTGCGGGCACCGGGCCGCGACCCATAAGTTTCGGTTCGACTCCCGCAATCCCCCAGCTCACAATCCGTCCAAGCGGTTTCATGCCGCGCTTGGAAGTTTCCTCCAGCGACATAACTACCACCGCGGAGGCCCCGTCCACGATGCCGCTGGCGTTTCCAGCAGTCACAGTGCCGTTTTTTCCAAACGCAGGCTTGAGTTTCGCCAGGCCTTCGATGGTCGTCTGCGGCCTTCGATGATCGTCTTCACTCAGCGTCTCGTCTGTCGCCTCGCCCTTCGAGTTTCGCAGCTGGACGGGAACCAGTTCTTCCTGAAGGCGTCCTTCTTTATAGGCTGCCTCAGCACAACGCTGCGAGCGCAGGGCAAACTCGTCCTGCATCTGTCGCGTGATGCCCTGCTGCTCACCATAGAGCTCGGCAGTGTTCGCCATATAGAGGCCGCAATAGCTGTCTAGCAACGCGACCATCAGGGAATCTTCCAGCTTGCCTCCCGGAGCCAAGCTGAAACCATCGCGCCCGCGAATCACGAACGGAGCCTGTGACATGGCTTCCATGCCTCCGGCAATTACGGTGCCGGCCTCGCCGAGCTGGACCATCTGCGCCGCATTGACGATGGCTTGCATTCCAGAGCCACACAGACGATTGACCGTGAGGGCTGGAGTCTCGATCGGTAACCCGGCGCGCAGGGCAACGTGGCGAGCACCGTAGAGCGCATCGCCGGAAGTCTGTTGCGCATTGCCGAAAACGGCATGGTCGAATTCCGCGGTGTCGAGGTTCGCACGCTGAATCGCGCACTTAGCCGCAATCGCGCCTAATTCCTGGGCAGTAAAATCCTTAAGTTTTCCGCAGTAGCGGCCGAAAGGCGTGCGCGCACCGCTGACAATGGCGATGTCGCCGGGTTTAAGGGTGGAGTTCATGGGGTCAGATAGGCTTCAGATGGAACAGCCAAACTTGTTAGTTTAACAGTGGGAAAGATAAAAGTGCCAATTTAATGGCAAAGCAAAAACCGGAAATCGGCAATCGGAAATTGGAAATCCCCAGTGTGGAGTTGGTAAGTGGCAGATTCTTGACCTCAGGCCACGGCGGCGCTGGCGAAGGCAGCAGCCAGGGCAACCACTCTGCGGGCTCCCTGCGCAATCGCCATATCCAGCGATAATTCCGCGCGGTTAATCACTTCCGTGACGATATCTACCGGATCGTATTGCTGCCGCACCACGCCTTCGGCGACGCCAGCGTTGAATGGAAGCGACTCTTGCTTATCTGATACTTTTATGTCCGCGACCAACTTGCGCAATTTTTCCACTGCCATCAGCGCTTCTTTCTCGGCGGTTTCGCCAAGGAGAAGGGCGACGGTGGTCATCTCATAGCGGAATGCCAGGTCGTTCTGCCGGATGTTGGCGGCAACGCGCTGGCCGATCTGCTGCATGGCGGCTTCTACGGCTGCTTCTCCGAATTCTTTGACCATGGCTGCATTCTTGCCGAACTGCATTAACACCACCGTCACTGGAGTGCTCTGCTGAACCGCCCGTTTGGTTTCCGCCATCAGCAGGTCGATATAGGAAGCGCGCTTCAGCAGGCCCGATCGTTCATCAGTAACGGAAAGACTCTTCACCAGCCGGCGGAGGCCGGCATTGTTAAGGGCAATCACAATCTGATCGCTGATCGTCTTAAGCACCACGATATCGCTGGAATGCCAGCCTCGTGGCGAAGTCTGCACTAAAAGAAGAATCCCGACCTGATCCGCGCCATCGCTGAGAGGCAATGCCAGCAATGATGTAATCGACAACTCAGCCAGATACTCGCGCACTGCTTTTAACTCCGGTGCGGCGGGAGCGTCGGCGATAGTTAAAGTACCACGGCTTACCGCCAGATCGTGGACCGCAGAAACTATCTTTGCCAAGGCGTTGGCACCGCCTTTCTTGATGTGATCTGCGCAGTACTCCTTAACCGCCGTGGGCAACAAACCTGGTTTGCGCATGGCAGCGATGCAGCTGCTCACTTTCCACTGAGCGCCGATTTCGTTGACCGTGGTCAAAAGCACCGCGTCGGCGTTGCTTTGACGGTAGAGCTTGCGCGTAATCTCCGCTACCCGCGTGAAATGGCTGACGTCGGCGCTTTCCGTGGACAAAGATGCCGGCGCCGGATCATTCCCATTGGAAGCAGCAGTAACAGGAGAGCTGGGCGCAGCGCCGGCGGGCGCTTGTGCCGAGCCGGTATAACGCGAATTCATTCCGGCGGATAGATACAACTGTTGCAGATCCTGGTTGTGCTGTTCTTCTTGCGGAAACAGTTCCTGGATGCGCTGCAAGCGTTCGATGGCTTTCGAGCGCATGCCGTATTGCACCAAAATCTCCGCCTGCAACATGAGGTCTTGCAGGGCCGCTGCGCCCAGGGTTGCCGGTTCGCTGTGACTGTTGGATTCCGCCACCGACTGGTTGGTGCTGGAAAGCCGGGCGGCAATGACTTTATAGCGGGCATCGTCGATCTTTCCCCGCAGCATTTCCAACCGCTTCTGGTGGCCAGAATCGTAAACATCGATTTCGACAGCGCGATCCAGGCACTCTGCGGCCTTGGGATAGTTGCTCATCCCGCAATGCAGATCGAATAATTTGAGCAGCGTCTGGCAGTAGTCGCCTTCTCGATTGGCGGCATTGAACAATTCGCTCATGAACTCCAGCAC
>QIAI01000675.1 GCA_003224995.1 Acidobacteriota bacterium | reverse complement strand
GCGGCGGGAAGTGCTACGCGAACCCTGCGCACAATGGGCAGTGGTTCGAGAATCGCTGCAAATCACGTTTGGAGGTTGAAAGAATTGGTGAGACTATTGAACTGGAAAACAGTTAGGAAGCAACAATGAAATACCGGATTGGTATGTGGGCAAGTGCCGGTTTTCTCGTGGCGGGCTTCTGGGCACTCTATGCCTTGGCAACCGCACCTCCAGCGATGAGCTCCGCCGATCCGATTATGACGCTCGTTCGGCTGACTTGCCCGATTGCGCTTCTTAGTTTTTATCCGCTTAGTGTTTATTTGGTTCTTCTCGCGAACGCCGCTACGTATGCGTTGCTCGGCCTGATCGTGGAGAACCTGCGGCGAAGGCTGAATCACGCAGGGTAGTTCAAAACATCTCGCGAGACGCACGGCAGCCTTCGCCTGCGAAAACCCGCAACAAAAGCCGCGGGCGAGGGGGCCCGCNNAGTCATGCTGTAAACTACCCCCCAATGCGTTCCTCTCTTCGTTCCACGGTCCTGGGATTTTTACTTTGTCTTGGGCTCGCCGGCGCGAGCTTCGGCTCCGCCTACAACGCGCGGCCCAAGCTCGTTGTCATCGTCGTCATAGACCAGTTTCGCGCAGACTACCTGGAGCGCTACCGCGATCAGTGGGGCGAAGGCGGGTTCCGTCTTTTGCTCGAACATGGCGCCGATTTTACTGATTGCAACTATAACTACGCCAACACTCGCACCGCGCCCGGACATTCGACTCTATTGACCGGAGCTTATTCAAACGGCCACGGCATCATGGCCAACAAATGGTGGGATCCGCAAAAAAAGAAAATGGTCACCTCTGTCGAGGATGACGGCACAAAGCTGGTCGGCCTCGCCAGCAGCGGGCCGGGAGCTTCTCCGCATAACCTGCTTGCCGACACGCTGGGGGACGAACTCAAGCTTGCAACGCAGGGCAAGGCACGTGTCTTCGGCGTCGCATTGAAGGACCGCGCAGCCATCCTCCCCGCTGGCTTCGCCGGAAACGGCGCCTACTGGATCGACCAGAAAACCGGCACGTGGATCACCTCAACCTACTATCGCAGCGACCTCCCCAAATGGGCGCAGGATTTTAACGATAGCAAGCGGTCGGAAAAGTATCTGAATCAGGATTGGAAAGACAGCGATGGAAAAGTACTGCGCACGACCAAGCCCGCTGAGGGAAAGCTGGACAGTTTCTACGAACTGGTCGGCTCGACTCCTTACGGCAATGACTATGAATTTGAATTCGCACGCGAGCTAGTTACCTCCGAAAAGCTGGGCAACGGCCCCGCTACCGACCTGCTGATCGTCAGTTTGTCGGCCAACGATATTCTTGGACACAAGACCGGCCCCGATTCCGCCGACATGCAAGCCATGGCCATGGTCATGGACCGGCAACTGGCAGGATTCATCGAGTTCCTGGGACATCAGCTCGGGCTGGCCAACGTTTGGATTGCGCTCTCCGCCGATCACGGCGTCGCTCCGCTCCCCCAGGTGGCAGCCAAGTTGCGCCTGCCGGCCGCTGGCCTTGCGGCCGACAAAATGCGATCCCAGGTGAACACCGCGCTCTCAGCGCGGTTTGCCCATCCCGCCGAATATCTGAAAAATTTCGACTACCCGCTTGCGTGGCTGAACTCGGACGCTTTCGCCGCCATAAAAATCAAGGAAGAAGACGCGGA
>QIAI01000041.1:8712-9317 GCA_003224995.1 Acidobacteriota bacterium | reverse complement strand
GGGATTCGAACCCTCGGTACAGGTGTTAGCCCGTACAACGGTTTAGCAAACCGCCGCATTCGGCCACTCTGCCACCTCTCCGGCCTTTTTCACACCCCGTCTAATGCCTCGATATTACACTACACAACTTTACTGCGCCTACCAGAATCAGGGTGGGTGCCCGACGGCTTCAAACTACGCGCAATTTTCACAATGTCGTCGGAGGGCGCGCCTTTTAAGCGGGTATCGCCTTACATATAGCCAATACTGGAGAACGGGTCCGCCCCTGTCGTAGCAGCCGGTGGCCTTGTCGTTGCCGAGCGCTGGAGTAACCACCACCGTTCGGTGCGGGAGAAGCGGTTGAATCGTTTGGGAAATTCGCACAGTGCTTCGAAAGGAAACTGAGTTCAACCGCCTTGCATGGTCTTCGCGGTGATTTGATTGCGAACATCCCACAATTCCTTGTAGAACAAGTGTTCCATTCTCTGGTGTAGCACCTCGACCGGGGTTCCCATGGTGCCGACCACGCCTCCTCCGATGATGCGCTGCGCCAGCTTGAGGTGATGAAACCGAAACAGGTGCATGCGCTCATCGAAATCGAGCATGCGTTCGGCTACGTCATGAAG
>QIAI01000041.1:0-8698 GCA_003224995.1 Acidobacteriota bacterium | reverse complement strand
AAGGGATTTTCCGGAGTTCGTGATCGAAGGCCTGTCCCAGTCGGGGCCCGGTATGCAGCAACGCCAGAAAGCCCGGCGAATCCAGGCCGCTGCCGTGACCCAGGCCGCCCCGAATAATATGGTAGTCGTAAGGCGTGATCGTCTCCAGAACATGCAGCATGGAGATCGGGTACTCCAATTCCATGTTGGCACGACGTATCAGGCGACCCGCATTTAAGTAATCTCCACGGACGATGCACTCGAGGGCTCGTTCCAATTCATAGGCCGTGCCCTTCATCAGGAGTTCCGATGCCTGGTGCACTACCTGGAAGGTCATCTCGTCCTGGTGCAAGAGGTCTGCCGTTTTCTTCTGCAAGGCCAGCAATTCATCGGTTCGCAGGTAGCGCTCGTAGTCGGAGGCTCCTTGCCCGGGAAGGATCGGGTTGCGCAATTCTTCGGTTTTATTCATGCCGTTGGTTGGGCCCTCGCACGCGTCTCCTGGCCTTGTGAAATCGTATCATCCGCGGACGGTTCGCGACTTTCCGCCAAGGACCTGGATGGACAACTCGTGTGGGCGGGCAATAAACTCATAACGTTTGCGCTCTTTTGCGAACCTCGAACAACCCTATGAAACTCGTCACATTTCAAGATTCTGTCCGGCGTTCTCGCATTGGAGCGGTGAAAGCCGACGGGCACGTGGTCGACTTGAGCTCGGCCTACGAACTCTATTTGCGCGATGTCCGCGGGGAGGCGGCCTATGCTCGACTGGCGGATGCTGTTGTACCCCCGAACATGCGGGCCTTGTTCGAGGGTGGCGACCGCAGCCTCGAGGCGGCTCTCTCTGGATTTGAGCACGCACGAAGTCTTGCACCGCACGCAACCGGAGTTCATGGTGAGCCTCTCACCTATGCGACTGCCGATGTTCATTTGAAAGCGCCGATTCTGCCCAAGAAGTTCTTCCACACCGCCGGCAATTTTCGTGAGCATCATGACGAGGCTACAAAGGCAGGCTTCTCCCATCCCGTGATGCCCTGGATCGTTTTCTTCCAGAACGTGGATGCCATCATCGGCCACGATGAGCCGGTGATTTATCCGGAGCACCTCACCCAAGAACTGGATTACGAATTAGAACTGGCGGTTGTGCTGAAGAAAGGCGGGAAGCACTTTACGCCGGAACAAGCTCGGAATCACATAGGCGGTTACGTGATCTTCAATGACATTACGGCGCGGGATATTCAACGGCGCGAGATGAAATCTGGTGTGTTTAGCTTCTGTAAGGGAATTGACACGTTTTGTCCGCTGGGTCCCTGGATTGTAACCGCGGATGAGATTCCCGACCCACACAATCTGGCGATGGAGTTACGCGTGAACGGAGAGTCGCGCCAGCGCTCGCATTCCGGCAAAATGTCGGTGAAGATTCCCGAGATTCTCTCTCACTATTCGCCCATGGGTTACAGCGCGGGAGACGTCGTCTCGACGGGAACCGTCTCGGGCGTGGCCGCATTCAGTGGCGATCCGAAGGCATGGTACTTGAAGGCGGGAGATGTGATGGAGTGCGAGATCGAGAAAATCGGCGTCTTGCGCAACCGCGTCATCTCATGGCAGGAAGCTTACGGGCACAAGCCTGAAGCGCTGGCGACTCAGGAAAGCCTTAGGTGACACTTGAATACTTCCATCCCCAAGCAACAAGTCTGGGTCAGCGAATTGAATGCGCGGCCGGAAATCCGTTCTGCATTTCCAACCGCGCCGGTGCGTTTCTACGACACAACGCTGCGGGATGGCGAGCAAACGGTCGGCGTCGTTCTCTCGCCGCAGCAGAAGCTGGAAATTGCGCGTCAATTGGACCTGCTTGGGGTCAGCCGCATTGAAGCCGGATTTCCGCGCGTTTCCGCGGAGGATGCCGAAGCGATCCAGTTGATGCAAGCCGCCGGATTGAAAGCTGAGCTGTGGGGCTTTTCTCGTGCCGTGAAGGCCGACATTGAGGAGTTGGTGCGCCTGGGCCTGCGCGCAGCCGTCATCGAGGCGCCTACCAGCGATATCAAGTTGAAAGCCTATGGCATCAGTCGGGAGGAGGTTCTCCGGCGAATTTCCGAGGCCGTATCCGCCGCCCGACAGAATGCGATCACCGTGGCTTTTTTTGCGGTTGACGGGACTCGCACTGAGTTGGAGTTTCTGCGCCAGGTGTACACCACCGCTCTCGAAGCGGGTGCCGCTGAGATCGTGGTGGTGGATACGATTGGCGCATGTGGCCCGGAGGCGGTCGAATATCTGGTTTGTCAGACGCGCGAGTGGGTGGGGAAACAAGTGCCGGTACATTTTCATGGGCATAATGATTTTGGCATGGCCACCGCGTGTGCTGTGGCTGCGGTTCGGGGCGGTGCTTCCTGGATTCAGGGCACGATCAACGGCATGGGAGAACGTGCGGGGAATGCCGATATTTGCGAGATCGCCCTTGCATTACGTTGCCTGTATGAGGTTCCGGTAGTTCTCGATCTAACCAAAGTTCGCGGAGTTTCTGACGTCGTGCGGAAAGCTGGCGGCTACACGCTCGAAGCCTGGAAGCCGCTGGTGGGCGAGAATCTCTTTATGCGCGAGAGTGGCGCCGTGGCGAGCCAGTTCCACATTCCCGAAGCCATTGAACCGTACTCGTCAGAACTGGTGGCGGACTAGACAGCATCGATCTCAAGGCGAAGGAACTGGGAATCAATTTCCCGCAGGAACAACGGGCAGCGATCCTCTCTGCGGTGAAGAAACGCGCCATCGCCAAACGGGCTCTCGTGTCCGATGAGGAGTTTCGCCGAATTGTCGAAGAATGCACCGGAGCATTCAAAGCATAATTATTTCCATCCAGCTTTGACTACTGCTTGAAGTGCGGCAAGACGGTCTCACCAAACAGTTTCGCTTGTCCGGTGCGATCGTCTCCCCAGATCTCCAACATGATGTGGGTACATCCTGCCGCGCGATATTCTTTCAGCCGTTCAATACACTCCTCGGGAGTTCCGGCAATCGCGCACACTTTCCGCAAGATCTCGTCGCTGACGGCGTTGGCAGCTGCTTTTCTGCCGCCCTTCTCCATAGCATCGGCAACAGGTTGGAGTTCCTCGAAGGTCAGGCCCGCACTCTGCAACAGAACGTCCGCCGAACCTTTGATATTTTGCACTTTATTAGCAAGATACATGGCCGCTTGTTCCCGAGCGCCTTCCTTGCCCTTCGCCGAATCGCGGCCAATACTGCCGACGATCACTGATCCGACGATCAGCTTATTGGGATCCTTGCCTGCTTTACGCGCGCCTTCTTCCATGTTCTTTCGCGAGTACCGCACGAACGCCGGCGTGGTGATGCTGGCGGTCAAGAGCCCGTCCCCGATCGTGCCGGACATTTTCTGTAACACCGGTCCTGTACCGGCAACGTAAATGGGCGGAACTCCGCGCGGGGTGTGCGCGTCTTTCTTCAGAGGCGGAACGCTGGCCTGGAAGACCTTTCCTTCGTATTGAAACGAATCGCCCTGCAGCACGCCCTTCACAATCTCGATGCTTTCCCGCATGACGGTGGCCGGCCCGATCTTCTCACCTTCGCCCTCGCCGATCTCTTTCATGAAAATCTTCGAAGCGCCCAGTCCCAGCATGAAACGATCTCCGGCAAGATCCTGCATGACACGCGCCTCCATGGCAATCTGCACCGGATGACGGGTATAGGGGGAAATAATTCCCCAACCCAGCTGAATTCGCCGGGTCGCCGCTGCGATCACCGCCAGAACGGCGGTCGAAGAACGTGCTTCAAAGGAGTGCTTGCGCCACCACGGATAAGCTTCCGCAATCCAGAACGCATCGAAACCCGCCTGCTCGCAAGCTGTCGCCATGGCAAGCGTCTCGCGTACCGGTTCCATGCTCAATTGCAGAACGCCAATATTGAAGGAAGTAGTCATGACGGTGCGATTCGTCTCCTTGATCATGGTGTGAGATAGGTGGTCAGTCCGGATCGATCCAGGAATGTTCCAACCCTTTGATGAGTTCCCACATCGCGCGATTGAGAGGCGTGGGGACACCTGCCTGCTCGCCCCATTTCACAATCGCTCCATTCATAAAATCGACTTCGGTTTGCCGCTTGGCGAGCACATCCTGCAGCATGCTGGCACGGTGCTTTCCGGGAGCGTTCGCGCCTCGTTGCACCATTTCGCGGGGATTTCCGTGCAGTTGGATTCCCAGGGCTTTTACCACTGCCTCCCCTTCGCCAATCAGATCTTCGAAGAGTTTGCCGGTGGGCGCGAAGCGAGTAGCCGCGCCATGGTGAAGGAGGGCTAATGCGCCAACTGGATTGGTGGACGCATTGAAAATCAGTTTGGTCCATTGCGCGCCGCGGGCGTCGTTGAGCGCAATCGTATTCATTCCCGAGCGCGTCAACAATCCGGCGAGTTCTTCGACGCGCCTCATCGGTGTTTGCGTAGGCTCAAACGGCCCGATCCACGTGTCTCCCTTGATGTCATACCCGACGTGTCCGGGAGCAATAGGGTGGCCTGCCGGAAAAGTTGTTCCTCGAATCACGTACTTCACATGCTCTGCCAAAATCTCTTCATTTCCGACGCCATTCTGAACCGAGCACACTGCGGAATTGTCTGCGAAGGCATGTGCCGTTTGCGCGATAGCGTTGCGAGTGTGAATCGCCTTGGTGGCCACGATCCCGTAATCGCAATGCGGCAGTTCCTTGGGATCGCTAGTCGCGTGGAGTGGGGCAGTGAACTCCGTTGCGCCCGAGAGGCGCAGTCCCTGCGTGCGGATGGCTTCGGTGTGCTCCCTCCACACGTCGTAGGCCCAAACTTCGACCTCGCCAGTTTTGGCGAGGTGCGCGGCAAACAGACTGCCAACGGCTCCGCAACCCACGATGCAAATCTTCATTGGAAGAGCTCTCCCCCGCGTGGCCGCAGTTCTCACCGGGCTGCGGTTTGTGGGGTCTCCTGTCCTGCGAAAAAACGCCAGGGAACATCCGCCAGGCACTCGCCTTCCATTTTGCCAATGCGATAGGTGTCCTGGGTGTAGAGGCAGACCTTGCCATCGCGATCGACCACCTGCGGGTGAAGGGAGAAAATCATGTTTTCTTCCAGCGCGACCTCACTTTTCGCGCCGATGGCTGGATACTCCAGCATCGTGGTCCCGATGGAGTGACCGGAAAGGTGTCCTAGCGCGAACCCATGCTTAGTGAAAGTGTCGGCCACCGCTCGATGAACATTGCTGGCCAGCTCCCCAGCGCGCATCAGCTTGCGCGCCGCTTCCAAAGCTGCTGGATAAGCGTCGGCCATTTTCTGGGTTATCGCGCTCGGCTTGCCCTGGAGCAATGGACGCGAAAATTCCACCCAATATCCTCCCGCACCTGTCACCTCGAGCGAATAAAGCAGCAGATCATTCGCTCCTACCACTCGCTGTCCGGGAACTTTAAAGAAGGCCTCGGCCTCTCCGTGAGTGCCGGAGAGCAAGATGTTCATCATGCGAGGACCCGCGCCGCGCGCGAAAAAGCGCTCGACCGCCGGCGCCATGATCTCGGCTTCAGTCTTTCCCGGCGCGTACGCGCCTACCAGTGCCCAGAAACCGTCGATGATAATGTCCATGGCATCGCGCACCTCGGCCAGTTCCTCTGCGCTCTTCACCGCCCGAGCCATATCAAATTCCGTATCGAAGGGCACGAGTTCCAGCGAACCGCTCGAGAGTTCGCGATAATCGCGAACGGCCATCACGAAATTCATCCCATACACGCCCAAGCGTTTCCATTTCCGCTCGATCGCGATGTCGCGCAGCCACTGGCCGGGAACTTCGGGCCAAACGTGATCCTTCACCCAAGGCTTCGCCTTGTCGCCAATCCAGCGAGCTTCTCTCGGAAAGACCAGCGTGGGCTCGCCCTCCAAGGGGAACAAGACGTAGACGTAACGGTGGACGATCTCAAATCCCGACATATAGAGGACTGCACCCTCAAATCCCGCGTACTGGTTTCCACACACCAAGAGCGCGTCCAGTCCAGCCTTCTCCATCTGTGAGCGGACATTCTTGTAGCGGCGATCGATTTCTTTCTGACTTGGCAAGGATGACCTCGGGGCCAAATCGGCCCGCTACGTTGCGACGCCGCATAGATCGGCGGCGGTCAATGCATAAATCCTGGTAATGTCGACAAGCGTTTTAACTTTGACCTTTTCGCCCTCTTTGTCGCGAGGGCCGCTGGAAGGTCCATAGTTCACCGTCTCGACGCCATAACGTGTTAGCACGCTGGCGTCGGAACACCAGGTGACGACCTCGCGTTGTGGCGGCTCGCCCATGACGCGCTCATGATTCGCGTCGATGGCTCGAATCATTTCGTGATTCTCATCAATGCGAGCACCCGGTACCGAGACATAGGTCTCAAATTCCAATCCAAACTCCGGGAATTGCTTTTCGAGTTCCAGGAAAAGCGATTGAATATCGCGGCGCGCGTCGCTCATGGGGATCGTAGGGGGAACCCGAACATCCAGGAACAGTTCCGTCTTCTCCGGCGTGCGGCTGGCCCGCCATGCATGGCCGCCGCGAATTCCTCCAAGATTGACAATAGCTTTCTTCCCGCCGTGGGCAGCTTTCTCTTCCCAGCGAGTGATCCACTTCATGACCGGTTCCATCAAGCCATACATTCTGCGTATGGAATTCATCTCTTCGCGCCCCTCGCAGAATGCGGTGTGCACATAAATTCCGGTGCACGAGATGCGCACCCACAACGAGCCAAAATGCTCAAGCACCACCCGCATATCCGTGGGCTCGCCGAGGATGCACATGTCGGGCAGAATGCCGTGGTTCACCAGGTAGTGAGTGCCATATCCGTAACCACGATATTCCTTTCCCTTGAACTCGCCCCACTGGCTCTTCTCAATCTCTCCCGCGACGGCCGCAACGATGACATCGCCCTTCAGCCGAATCCCCGCTCGTTGCAGAGCTTTCACCGCGTGCAGATAACACACCAGCGCGCCCTTCATGTTGTAAATTCCAAGCCCGTAGAGATACCCGTCTTGCAGAACCGCATTCGGTTTGTATCCCAAGCCGGTGAGGAAATCCTCTCGCCCTGTGTTCGAGGTGTCCATGTGGCCGTTGAACATCAGGTTTTTTCCGCCCCCAGTCCCGATCCATCGCCCCACCACGTTCGCGCGTCCTTCTTCCACTTCCTGCCAGGTCACATGCAATCCGAGTTGCAGCAAGGCGTTTTGCATATACTGCGCCATCTGCAGTTCTTCGCCGGTTGGGCTGGGAATGTTGATCACGTCGTGCGCCATCGCAACGATCTCTTCTTCCTTCACTTGTGCGAGGATCTGCTCCACGAGATCGGGATGCAGACTCGTCGTGCGGTTCTTAGCCAAGGTGGACAATGTTTGCGTTAACCTCGTGCCTCAAAGCCTGCTCGCCAGGCGGAAGTCGTCTGGATCGGAGCAGAGCTTCTCGTTGCCGTTGTCGGTGATCAGGAAGTTGTCTTCCAGGCGCAGGCCTCCCCCACCGGGCCAATAAACTCCGGGCTCGATGGCCAACACCATTCCCTTCCTGATGGTCCCGGTGCCGGCCTGGTGCGCAAAGGGCGGCTCATGCGCGCGCGCGCCTACCCCATGACAGATAGCATGCGACGGTTGGCCCGCGTATCCGCCTTCCGCAATCCGCGCCCGAACCAGTTTGTCTAATTCCGGAAAACTGGCGCCGTCGCGCGCGAAGCGCACTGCCTCATGGAACACGCCCAGCAGCAGATCGAGCAGTTTTTGATAAGGAGGCGTCAATGTGCCAGGACAAGCATTTTTGGTCAGGTCGGTCCAATAACCATCCACACAAACCCAGATTTCGAACAGCGTCGGTTCGTTCTCCTGGATCGGACGATCACCCGTCGCAGTGAAGGTGGCGATGCCTTTGCCCGACCACACCAGCGTAAAAGCCCGCGCCATCTCTACCTTGCCCTTGTACCCGACCCCGAGACCGTGCACGAAACTCTCGTACATGCCGCCGACCTCGCTCTCTTTCATGCCGGGCTTCATGTGCTCGCGGGTGTAGTCCATGGCGAGGGCAGCCAGTTCATTGGCAAGACGCATGCGCTCGATTTCCTGCGATGTCTTGATAGCCCGGGCTTCGCTGAGCAGGGGAGTGGCGTCCACTACTTGACCTGACACTTTGCGAAACGCGTCGAAAAAAAACTGCGTCGGTGTGGTCGGCTCGCCGACCATTCGATCCGCGCTTTGTGTCCCCATATTGAGCTCGATCGCGACCTTCTCGGTAAGTCCACGCTGCTTGAGCGTTTCGATGGCCAGGTCCAGCGAGCGAAACGGAGCAGGACGCGGATCGCGTTCATCGTACCCCTTGAACAGGCGCAAATCCGTCGTCCAGGAATTGCGCTGCGCATCCGCAAGCTGCGGTTCAAGGACGATCAACGTTGGATCACCTTGCTGCGGGAAAACCACCGCGTCATATCCCTTCATGCACCAGTAGTTCGTGAGGTACAGGACATTGTCAGGTGCGCGCACCACCAGCGCGCTGACGTCCTGATCCTTCATCAGGGCCCGTACCCGATTCAGCTTCGATGCATCAAGCGGCCAAGCCATAGGTTAGTTCCGGCATGCGAATGACAGTATTAATGTCTATCCGCTGTCTCGTGTGCGGGCACAGGCTGGTTTTCATGTGGGAAACCCCAACCCGCTTCCTTTCCTCTAATAAGTTGATAAATCGCGGTGTGCAGTGGTGCG
>QIAI01000040.1 GCA_003224995.1 Acidobacteriota bacterium | reverse complement strand
CCCGTGAGCAGGTAGACATTGTGAAAAGTCCCACCACTCAGGCAAACGCGATTGAGTCCGCTGGCTTGCCGCAAGAGTTGTGCGAGTTCGTGAAAAGCAAGCACCAGTCCATTGTGAAAACGTTGGCTGATCGCGGCAACCGGAGTTTCATTTTCGAGATCACTGACAATTGCTTGAAATAGCCGCTTGGTATCGACGAGCCAAATCCCATCGCGGAGATTCAAGTCAATGGGGTAGCTCACCTCCGAATCGCTATCGGCAATTGCCATCTCCAGTTCGATAGCTGCCTGAGCCTCATAGTTCACCACCTCACGTAAACCAACCAACGCCGACACCGCGTCAAAAAGCCTGCCGCAACTAGAGGTTTGCGGGACATTCACTTCCTGCGCCATCATGCGCAGGAGGGTCTCAGTTCGTGAGCGATTCAGGTTTTGTACAAACGGGATCTTCCATGCAAGAAACTCGCGTCCGAAGTGATGATGGAGAAATCCGCAAGCCATGCGCCACGGTTCGCGAATCGCCCGCTCGCCTCCGGGCATGGGGATGTAGTCCAGGTGCGCGGCGCGCTGAAAGTTACAGTAGTCAGCAATGAGGATTTCGCCGCCCCATATTTTTCCGTCCAGCTCGCGATGTGAGCGTGGTGATGCTGCACGCCTACGAGTTGAACATTCTTCTGGGCAAGCGCCCACTTACTGGAGAAGTACCCGGGATGGAGATCGTAGGCGATGATGCTGGGTTGGATTTCAAGGATGCGTTCGAGATGGTGGATCGCCTCCTCAAAGAAATCATAACTCTCCACATTTTCCAAATCGCCGACATGCTGGCTGAGAAACGCGTGCTTGCCTTGCGTCAGGCAAACCGTGTTCTTGAGTTCTCCGCCCACTGCCAGGATGGTGGGTATGTCCTCTTTGAGAAACACGGGCACGGGAACGAAGCCGCGGGATCTCCGGAGTTGACGAACCTGGTTGCCGACGATGCGAACTACAGAGTCATCGCAGCGGCGGAGGATGGCGCGATTGTGCACCAGAAAGCAGTCGGCCAAGCCCGCCAGGCGCTCGACGGCCTCCTCGTTATCGATTGCGATCGGCTCTTCGCTCAGGTTGCCGCTAGTCATCACCAGCGCAACAAAACCGCCTTCCTCGAACAGGAGGTGATGCAAAGGCGTGTAGGGCAGAAAGACTCCCAGATCCCGATTGCGTGGCGCGACTCCCATCGCGATTGCGGTGGAGCGGAGTTTGGGCAGAAGCACGACCGGCGATTGCACCAGACTTAACGCTCTCGCCGCGGCGCCGTTCACTTCACAAACTGTCCGCACGGCCTCGAGGTTGGGAAGCATCACGGCAAAGGGTTTTTCCACGCGGCGCTTACGCTGCCGTAGAAGTGCGACGGCGCCGGGGTTGGTGGCGTCTACGGCCAAATGAAATCCACCCATGCCCTTACCCTTCACCGCCACCACCAGCCCCGCCTCTAATCCCGCGGCAGCTTCTGCAATGGGATTCTTGACATGAAGCTTCTGCCCCTGCCGGTCCCATAGTTCAAGCTGTGGACCGCATTCCCAGCAGGCATTCGGCTGCGCATGGAAACGCCGGTTCATCGGATCGTCATACTCGGCTTGGCAGGCAGGGCACATCTGAAAGGCTGCCATCGAGGTATACGGGCGGTCATAGGGAATATCGCGGACAATCGTGAAGCGTGGCCCGCAGTTGGTGCAGTTGATGAAGGGATAGTGAAATCGCCGGTCGCGCGGATCCATCATCTCGCGCAGGCAATCAGGACAAACCGCAACATCGGGAGAGATCAAGGTGCGGACTTGGGCACCGCGCTGGCTGGCCAGAATCCGGAACTCCTGATCGCCGCTGCAGGGCAAATCGCGAACCCACACTTGCGTAATCTGAGAAAGCGGCGGGGCCCCCAAGGGAAGACGCGTCACAAATTCTTCCACCTCTTCGACCGGGCCCTCGATTTCGATGGTAACTCCAGCGGCCGAGTTCGCCACGCTGCCGGCGAGATGCCGCTCGATTGCAAGCCGGTAAACATAAGGGCGGAAGCCGACTCCCTGCACGATCCCGGACACGTCAATCTGGCGTCTTACTTCCATGCTCCACCTACGCGACTGGCTCCGCTTTCAGCTGCAAGTATGCGTTGCGCTTTCCGTCGAGCCATTTCAGCCAACTCGAGAGTCCAATGCGGGTTTGACACGATACCCGCACAATTTCCATGCCGGGATGCACCCGCCGGGCATTCTCCTCCGCCTCCTCCAGATTGAAGGGCACATACGGCAGGAGATCGGTCTTGCTGAGCACCATCAGTTCCGATTTGAAAAAAATGGATGGATACCTCAGCGGCTTGTCCTCCCCTTCGGTGACGCTCAGAATCACAACTTTCGCGGCTTCGCCGAGATCGTAACTGGAGGGACACACCAGATTGCCCACGTTCTCGATGAACAGAATGTCCAAATCCTCAAGCTTCCAATCTTCCAGGTGACGCTCGATCATGCGCGCATCCAGGTGGCAGGTGCCTCCGGTCGTAATCTGCTTCACTGGAAATCCAAAGCGCTTGAGACGGGCCGCATCGTTTTCGGTCTGGATGTCTCCGGTGAGCACGGCCACGCGCGCGTCGTGCGGCAACACCTCCAGGGTACGTTCGAGTAAAGTTGTCTTGCCCGATCCCGGCGAGCTGATCAGGTTCACGCATAGAACATTGTTTTGCTGAAAGCGCTCGCGTAGATGGGCGGCGATGCGGTCGTTTTCACTGAGAACTTTTTGTTGCAAGACTACTCGGCTCATCTTCTTCGACCTCCACGTAAGCCAGTTCCAACTCGTCCCCACTCACACATTCCCGGGCGAAGTTGCCGCACTGCGGACAGCGGCAGTCATAGTCGCGTACGATGAACGCGCAGTTACAGCGTTCGCAACGATGCCGACGCGGGCATAATTCGATCTCCAATTGCAGCCCGTCGAGATCGGTATCTCGACTCAAGGCCTCAAAACAAAACCTGAGGGCCTCAGCATCGATGGCCGCCAACTCTCCAATGCGCACCCCAACTTTGCGGGCGCGCGCATGGGGATATCTACGGGCCTCTTTTTGGACCGCTTCGAGAATCGAGTTAGCAATGCCCATCTCGTGCACAAGTGCCTCAGCAAATTCTGGGGAGTTGATCGCCCGCCAGCATGTCGACGATGTGGCTGGTACCCAGATCGGTTCGCATGGTGACCATGCCTGGGTGCGCCTCGCAGACCTTGCCGATGATGCGCGCGTTTTTCCCCAGCCGATTGGCTTGCATCCCGGCCAGCAGATTTCGTGCGTCGTCCGGCGCCGCAATCGCGATTAACTTGCCTTCGTTGGCGACATACAGAGGATCAAGGCCCAGCATTTCACAGGCGCCGCGAACCTCTTCCCGCACCGGAATTTCCCGTTCAATCAGCTCGATTCCAACCTTGGAGCTCGCGGCAATTTCGTTCAGTGCGCTGGACACGCCTCCGCGGGTCGGATCCCGCATGCAACGGATCTTGTGGCTGACCGCCAGCATGTTGGCGACGAGTTCGTGCAGAGCCGCGCTGTCACTTTGAATCTGCGAATCAAATTCCAGACCTTCACGCTCGGCAAGAATCGCAATGCCATGGTCACCAATCGTCCCACTCAGCAAGACCACATCGCCAGGCCGCGCGAGATGGGCCGACAGGTTCACTCCCCGCGGCACCGTGCCGATTCCGGAGGTGTTCACGAAAAGCTGGTCTCCGCTTCCCTTCTCAACCACCTTCGTGTCGCCTGTCACGATGGCAACTCCGGCCTCGGCAGCGGCTCGCCGCATCGAGCTCACCACTTTCCGAAGGACGTCCATCGGCAAGCCTTCTTCCAGGATGAAAGCCGCACTGAGAAACAGAGGCCTTGCGCCGCCCATCGCAAGATCATTCACCGTACCGTGGACCGCCAAAGACCCAATGTCGCCACCCGGAAAAAACAAGGGTTTCACCACGAACGAATCCGTAGTAAAGGCGAGCCGCGCGCCGTTTACCTGAACAATCGCCTGGTCATCCAAGTGCGCCAGAACCGGATTGTCAAAAGCGGGGAGAAAGATTTCGCGGATCAGATCGCCGGTCATCGTGCCGCCACTGCCGTGACCCAGCAGCACCGTGTCTTTCGCGGGCAGCGGCGAGGGGCACGCCAGGTTCGCAATGGTCTTCAATTCCGCCATTTGTCCTCACATTGCCGGAACGTGTCGCCGGTAGTGGTAATAAGCGGCGCACGCCCCTTCCGAGGAGACCATAGGTGCGCCCAATGGATTTTCCGGAGTACAGCGGAAGCCGAATGCCGGGCAGTCCATCGGTTTTCGCAGACCTTGCAAGACCTGCGCACTGATACATTCGGCAGGCTCTTCGGCCGTGATCAAGTGCAAATCGAAAACAAGATTCGCGTCATGCACGGAGTATTTCTCCCGCAATCGCAATCCGCTTTTCGGAATCATTCCGATTCCGCGCCATTTCTGATCGGCCACCTCAAAAACCTCCGCCACCACTTGCTGTGCCAGCGAATTTCCCCTGTAGCTGACGGAGCGCACGTATTGGTTTTCCAGCCTGGCCTCTCCCGACTCGAGTTGCTTCACCAGCATGAGCACGGATTGCAGGATATCGACCGGCTCAAATCCACCGACCACGATGGGCACCCTGTAATCGCGAGCCAGGGCTTCGTATTCTTCGCATCCCATGACGGTGCACACATGACCGGGCGCGATGAAGCCCTGCACGCGATTTTCCAGGGAGGTGAGCAGGGCACGAATCGCCGGGGGAACGAGCACGTGCGAGACCAACATCGAAAAATTATCGAGTCCTTGCTGCTTGGCCAGGTAAGCCGCCATTGCATTCGCCGGCGCCGTTGTCTCAAACCCAATGGCCAGGAACACCACCTTGCGTTCAGGATGGCGGGTCGCGATCTTCACCGCTTCGGTCGGGGAGTAGGCAATTCGGATGTCCGCACCGTGGGCTTTGGCGCGCAACAGATCCGAGTTCGATCCCGGCACGCGCAACATGTCGCCGTAGGAGACCAGGGTGACATCGGGACGACCGGCCAGAGCGATCGCCTTATCGATGGTTTCCAGCGGGGTCACGCAGACCGGGCACCCGGGACCATGTACCAGTTCAATTCCCTTGGGCAGCAGATCATCCAGGCCGTAGCGCATGATGGTGTGCGTCTGGCCGCCGCAAATCTCCATCAGCACCCACGGATGGGCGCAGACTTGCGCGATCTCGTCGGCCAGTGCACGAGCGATGCGCCCGTCGCGGTATTCGTCCAGATATTTCATGATGGCCCGATACAGCTTTGGCTGGGAAGACTTTAGAATGCGGGGAACATGCCATCGGTGATCCACATCACAGGGGCTGGTGAGATCTAACCGGGCAACCCGCTGAAGGTGAGGATTTCCAGGTTTGTGCGGGGGAAATGCGTAGGAATCAGTTCTTTAAGAAGGCGGCGACGGCTTCTTCCGGGCCCAGTTCTTCTTCCAGGGCACCCAGTTGTTCCAACAATTCGTAGGTGCGCTGGGCTTCTTCCGCATCCACGCGGCTGATCGCGAACCCGACGTGGACCATCACGTAATCGCCCACCTCTGCTTCCGGAACAAAGCCCAGAGCGACCTGCCGCGTGATGGCGCCAAACTGCACTTGGCCCACTTCCACGCCACCGATATTCTCTTTGGTGAGAATTTTTCCCGGAACCGCCAGACACATACCATTCCTTTCAGGCTTGCACCGGTTCCGCAAGTTCGACCAGCCATTCATCGATAATTTTCTGTGCCTGGATCACCGCCTGGTGAATCGATTTCTGCACCTGAGTCGACAAACGCGCACCCTCATGAAGATCACCGGGTTGCATGCCCACTACATAAAAGTGAGCGGGGAGATCGCCCAGAAAGGCCGCGGTCGCAATGAGTTCATGCGCATCGCCAGGATGCGAACAGGCGGAGTCTCCGGTGGCATAGCGCAGAACTTCCGCGCCTTCCAGCACGGAAATTGTGCCCGGCTTCGAACCGGTGGAGAGCGCATCCAGGACGACAATCGCTTGCCGGCCAACGACGCGGTCCAGCAAGTCCAGACCCTTCGTGCCACCGTCCAGAAACTCCACGAATCCTCCCGCGTAGCGATACTGCTTGGCGAGTTCGCCCAGCAGGATCGCACCCAAACCGTCGTCGCCTGACGGCGTGCTGCCTAATCCTAGCACGAGGATGGGGGCGGTGTAGTCATACTTAGAAGACCCATGGGTCGCCATTGAGTTGCTCCGGTACTCGCGATACCGCAGATTATTGGTCGCCAGAAAGGGCTGCGCAGTGACTAGGATCACAAGGACTGGTGATTTTCGCGAGCTCGCGTTTCATGCAGGTTGGGCTTGCGCAGCCGCCCACCACACGCTCGGACTGGCATCGTGTTTTTTCTGATAAGACACCGCCAGGCGATCCAGTTCGGCTAAGACGGCCCGCGCGGCTGTTTCCACCGCATTCTTCACCGCTTCCCCCAACTCGCATCCGGCGGTATAAGAAGCAGCGCTGATGCCCACCAGCAGAACCTCTCGCGGAGGCATCCCGAAGAATACATCCGCCGCGAGCAACGATTCCGTGATAGCCGGCGAGTGCGTATCCATGCGAACCGCGGGTGCGTTTCGCAGGAGATCCGGCTTGCGGTACAGCGTAATACTTCCCGGACATTGCCCATTCTCGACCGAGTCGACCACGATGAGCGCGTCCAAGCCGGCAATGTGATCGATAAAATCCAATGCGGGCGTTCCCAGATCTTCCACGACCACGCCCTCGTCAAACGAGTAGGCCGATTCCAGCCAGCGCACCACGTAAGGCCCCACGCCATCGTCTCCCAGCAGGACGTTCCCGATACCGGCAATCAGTACGCGCTTCATAAGACTTTTACCTCCGCGATACGCTTGCCTTCCGGATCAAAGGTGTGACATGCGCAAGCCATGCAGGGATCGAAGGAGTGAATGGTTCGCAAAACCTCCAGCGGCTTCTCTGGGTCCGCAATGGGGCTGTGCAGCAATGATGCTTCGTAGGGTCCCGAAACTCCTGCGCTATCCCTCGGGCTCGCGTTCCAGGTAGATGGAACCACCGCCTGGTAATTCTTGATCTTCCCATTGTTCACGACCACCCAGTGGGAGAGGGTGCCGCGCGGAGCTTCGTGTGTGCCTGCGCCCATTATTTCGCCGCTGGGGAAGGTCGGCGGATTGTGGATCGCAGTATCACCTTTGGCAATGTTGACGACCAGCAACTGCCAGTGCTTGTCGCCAAGATCAGCCAGCATGGCAGCGCGAATGGCGCGTGCCAGATGCCGGCCCATGGTCGATTGCATGTCCTGGATCGTGATTCGACGACCGGCCACGGTCGATACCGTTTCCAGGGCCGCATCCGTCCACTTGCGCGTCAGCGCGTGTCCTTGTGCGTAGCCGCAGTCGGTCACTTGCGGAATGGTCTCGCCCTTCCAGGGATGCAGGCGGCTCTTGCCTTCGTAATAAGAATGGGTCACATCTTCCGCAACCGCCTGGCGGAATTCGGGATCGGCGGCCGTCTTGAACGCATGCACGGACGACAGGTTGCCATTCATGATGTAGCCGCCGGGAAGGTCGAATGAAGAAGCAGCGCTGTCCAGCGGAAGATCGGGGACAGCCAGGTAATTGTGCACTCCGCCACCGATATGAAACCAGTCCGGATAAAACGCCGCAATCGCACAGCCATCCACGAAATAAACCTCGCGAATGAACTTGGCCACATCATCCATCAAGACTTTGATCGCCTCCAGGCGCTCCATGCCGAGTGTGGCCTGGCTATCCAGATTGATGGCGTTCGCGACGCCGCCCACCGTCAAGTTCTGAATATGCGGAGTCTTTCCGCCGAGCATGCCGACCACCTGATTCGCTTTGCGCTGATATTCAAGCGCCTGCAGGTAATGGGAGAATGCCAGCAGGTTCACCTCTGGATTTAACCGCATCTGAGGATGACCCCAATACCCATTCGCAAAA
>QIAI01000039.1 GCA_003224995.1 Acidobacteriota bacterium | reverse complement strand
CTCGCCCGAACGCACCACCGCCGCGCCCGTCTCATCGCAGGAGCTCTCGATCCCGAGAATGTAAGCATCTCGCACCCCTTCTATATTATTTGAACTGGGTTTCTAGAACTATTTGAAGTGGATTATTTGAGGTGGAGTATTTGAGGTGGATTATTTGAGGTGGGTTTCCAGAATTATTTGAAGTGAGTTTCTAGCTCCTGTCCCGCAATTCGCGGCATAACTCTGTCATCCCGACCGGAGCGAAGCGGAGTGGAGGGACCTTGTGTTTTCAACGCCCGGTTCTCTTCACTCAGGATTTTCCTTATGCTATTGATTTCCCGGGACATCACACTAGAGTGAGCCAGGCAAAGCCATTCGCGATTTCGATAGTCCGCGCACTGCGCGAGCGCGGCCACCAGGCGTACCTCTGCGGCGGATGCGTTCGCGATCTGCTGCTGGGCCGCGAGCCTGCCGATTATGACGTCACCACCGACGCTCATCCCGAAGAGGTCATGCACATCTTCCCCGAAACCTATGCGGTAGGGGCGCAGTTTGGAGTGGTCCTGGTGCCCTTGCCGAAGACCGACGCTGTAGAAAACATCAACGGCTCGGTTTCGCCGAAAGCGCGAGTCGTCGAGGTGGCAACCTTCCGCTCCGACGTTGGCTACAGCGATGGGCGGCATCCCGACGAGGTTCGCTTCAGCAAGGATCCGCGGGAAGATGTGGCGCGCCGCGACTTCACCATCAACGGCCTGCTGATGGATCCAGTCTCCGGTGAAGTCCTGGATTTTGTGGAAGGCAGGAAAGACTTGGAGGCCGGCATCCTTCGGACCATCGGGGACCCCGCACAGCGCTTTGCCGAAGACAAACTGCGGATGTTGCGTGCCGTACGCTTCGCAGCGCGATTCGGATATCGCATCGATCCTCCGACCCTGGAGGCCATGCAGAAGATGTCGTCGCAGATCCACCAGGTCAGCCGGGAGCGCGTCCGCGAGGAGTTGACGAAAATGCTTACCGAAGGTCGAGCCCGACAGGCCTTCCTGCTGCTGGATGAATCGGACTTGCTCTTCGAAGTCCTGCCTGAGATCGCAGCCATGAAAGGCGTCGAGCAGCCGCCGCAATATCATCCGGAGGGCGACGTGTTCGTGCACACGCTGCTGCTGCTCGAAAACCTGCCGCATCCCTGCCCGCCGACTCTGGCTTGGGGCGCGTTGCTGCACGATGTGGGCAAGCCACCTACGTTTCGCGTCGCGCCCGACCGCATTCGCTTCGACGGGCACGTTGAAGTCGGCATGAAAATGACCGAGGCTATTTGCCGCAGGCTCCGTTTCTCGAATGAAGACACCGAGCAAATCATCGAACTAGTGCATCAACACATGCGCTTCGGGCAAATCACGCGAATGAAGGAGTCGACGCTCAAAAAATTCCTGCGCCTGCCGAAGTTCGAAGAGCACCTCGATCTGCACCGCATGGATTGCCAATCCAGCCATGGCGACCTGAGCTCCTACCGTTTCGCGCAAGAGCAACTGGCGGCGATTCCGCCGGAGAAGATGCGTCCAGCGCCGCTGCTGAACGGGCGCGATCTCATCGCGCTCGGCTATGTTCCCGGACCGCGCTTCAAGGAAATTCTTACGGCAGTCGAAGATGCTCAACTCGAGGGCCGCCTGCAGTCGAAACCGGACGCAATGCATTTGGTGCAAAGTGAGTTTCCCCTTCGTCAGGCGTGATTCCCTCCCCACTCACGCGAGAGATTCCCCGACCATGACGGGCAGGATGCTTCCATTTGGAGTTGTTAGGCTTTCAGTTGTTGGGCCCTCCGACAGGCAGCCGCGGAGCGGCGAAATCCATTAGCCAAGCGCGAAGCGCTGGGAAAATGGCCCAAGGGAGCGAAGTCCCGAAGGGGCGACGGCCGATCAGCCCGTGGTCATTCTCCCTTCATGGAAAAAGCACACGATTGTT
Source organism: Acidobacteriota bacterium (assembly GCA_003224995.1). Taxonomy (GTDB): domain Bacteria; phylum Acidobacteriota; class Terriglobia; order Terriglobales; family Acidobacteriaceae; genus Gp1-AA133. The sequence continues at coordinate 14,751 of QIAI01000039.1, read as the reverse complement.
TCGCAGGGCCTAATTCGCGTGCTTACGCCCCTCCGGGGCTGTTCTTTTAGCCTCATCGGTCCCAGCGCTACGCGCTGGGCTAATGAATTCCGCCCCGCCGGGGCTGATGACTTTGCTACTGGGGCCCTCCTTGCTGACGACCTCTTTGCTGGTGACTTCTTTGCTGACGACTTCGTTGCTTGTAACTTCATTGCTGAGGACCTTGGTTGCTGGTGGCCTTCATTGCTGGTGACTTCATTGCTGGCGACCTTCGTCGCTATATGGTGCCGGGCGGCCTTAGGGCGTGGGCGCGTTCGTTGCTCATGCCTGATTCCCGCGGCGCTCGAGCCTCGTGTCTGATGTTAAAATCGAGAACTTGCGCGGGCGATGGTGAACCTTCCGCAGAACGCGACTCAGCTCTGATGCAACACACTGGACATCTCATGACCGCGGTGGGGAACGGACTTGAAAAAGTGGTGGCCCGGTCCTTGCGAAAGGTTGCCGCCGGCCAAGCGCCATTGCTCGCCTGGCCGCTTGCCTGTGGCAGCGCGGTCGCGGAACGTACGCGCGCCTTGGACTTCGCCAACGGTATTCTGCGCGTGGAAGTGCCCGACCCGGGCTGGCGCCGCGAGTTGCAGGCCTTGGCGCCGAGGTACGTCGCTTCCCTGAATCGATTTGTGGCCGACGACGTGGTAAGAGTGGAGTTCGTGATTGCACCCCGAAGGTAGTCGTCAACTCGGGTGAATGAGCGTTCATCTTGTGTTGCTGTTGCGGAACTTGCGATCATGTAAAGAGCAGCGGCGAAACATGGCAAAGCAGGTCCTTGGCTGCGCTCAGGATGACAAACAATTCATGAAAGTTACCGAAAAAGATGTGGCGTATGTCGCCGACCTTAGCAACCTTGAGTTGACCGAGGAAGAACGCGCCCACATGGTGCGCGATTTGAACTCCATTCTCGACTACATCGACCGCCTCAACCAACTCGACACGACCGACATCGAGCCCATGGCACAGGTTTCCGACCGATATGTCGTTGACGCCTCGAAGTCGGCAAACGAGCGTTCCGCTTCCGTCGCGCGCGAAGACCTGCTTTTCGGATTGCGCCCCTCTCTGCCGCACCAGGAAGCGCTCGCCAATGCGCCGGATGCGGACGACGACTTCTTCAAAGTACCCAAAGTGATCGAGCGCTAGATGGATCTAAACCTGCTCACCATTGATTCGGCTCGCTCCGCGATCCAGGAGCGCAAGACTACCTCGATGTCCCTTGTCGAATCGTTCTACAGCAGGATACAGAAAGAGGATTCCGCGATCGGCGCCTATCTGACGCTCACCAAAGAGCGCGCTCTCGAGCAGGCCGACCGCATAGATCGGATGGCCGCGGAAGGCAAGCCACTGCCGCCACTCGGTGGCGTACCGGTCGCGATCAAGGACGTCATGTGCACGCGCGGTGTGCGCACGACGGCTGGATCAAAGATTCTCGAGAATTTCATTCCTCCGCATGACTCGACCGCCGTGGCGCGCCTCGAGGCCGCCGGCGCCGTCGTGCTCGGCAAAGCGAACTGCGATGAGTTCGCCATGGGCTCTTCCAACGAGAACTCGGCATTCCATCCCGTGCGCAACCCGCGCGATAGCAGCCGCGTTCCCGGCGGTTCGTCGGGCGGCTCCGCCGCTGCCGTCGCGGCCGATATGGCGGTGGTCGCGCTCGGTTCCGATACGGGCGGATCCATTCGCCAGCCCGCTTCGTTTTGCGGCGTAGTGGGATTGATGCCCACCTACGGCCGCGTGTCGCGTTACGGCTTGATCGCGTTTGCCTCTTCGCTCGACCATATCGGACCTCTGGCAAAAACGGTGACGGATGCGGCCCTCGTGCTGCGCACCATTGCCGGACGCGATCCCATGGACTCGACTTCGGCGGACGTTCCGGTTCCCGATTACATCGCGGCACTCAACCACCCGGTAAGCGGCTTGAGAATCGGAGTTGCGAAGGAGTATTTCGGCGACGGGTTGGATAGTGAAGTTCGCAAAGCCGTAGAGGACGCAATTCAGGCGCTCGCGAGACTGGGCTGCGAAGTCGTCTCGGTCTCTCTGCCTCATACCGAATACGCGATTCCTACCTACTACATTGTCGCGACCGCGGAGGCGTCGTCGAATCTGGCCCGGTTTGACGGTGTGCGTTACGGTTACCGCGCCAAGCAGGCCCGCACGCTCTCTGACATGTACCGGCGCACTCGCGACGAGGCGTTCGGCGCCGAAGTAAAGCGGCGCATCATGCTGGGTACATACGCGCTTAGCGCCGGTTATTACGACGCCTACTATCTGAAGGCGCAGAAGGTGCGCACCCTGTTAACCCGTGATTTCGACGAAGCTTTCAAGAAGGTCGATGCCATCGTCACGCCCACCTGCCCGACTGCTGCTTTCAAATTGGGCGAGAAGGTAAACGATCCGCTGGCAATGTATCTGGCCGACATTTACACCGTGACCGCGGACCTGGCGGGTATTCCGGGAATTTCGATCCCTTGCGGCAAAACCAGAGAGAACTTGCCGATCGGCCTGCAAATCCTCGGAAAACATTTCGACGAAGCGACCATCCTGCGCGTGGCCAATGCATATGAGAGCGCGGGCCGCAACTGAACCGCGCATGACGGATCTTGTAAAACCGGGGAAGCGGCATGAGTGAACCCGAGCTTTGGAGTTGGGTATGAAATCTGGGGCCGCTCCCAAAACGGTGGCGCAATACCTCGCCGCAGTGCCTGAGCCCGCGCGCAGCACGTTAAAAAAAGTCCGCGCCGCCATCCGCTCGTCCGTTCCCCGCGAAACCACCGAACTCATCAGCTACGGGATTCCCATGTTCAAATACAAGGGACTGCTGATGGGCTACGCCGCATTCACCCATCACTGCAGCTTGTTCCCAATGGGTTCGTCCCTGCTCAAAGAATTCGCCAGCGAACTGGAGGGCTACTCCCTTTCCAAAGGAACCATTCGCTTCGCGGTCGACAAGCCACTTCCAGCGGCGTTGCTGAAAAAGTTCGCCAAGGCTCGGGTGGCGCAGAATGAAGAGAAAGAATTACGGAAAAAGCGCCGTAAGGCTTAGCGAGCGTCGAGGCTGGCCGCGATTAGTCTTACCCAATCCCGAGCTGCTCTCCGAACCCAAATAACAGAAAGCGTGAAGGAATGCGCCATCTGGGACTGGTGCTTTCGTAACCTCCTCAGGCCCGGGAGGGGATGCGATAGTAAAGAGGTCCCCATGTCCCAGGCGCCTCAAATGCAACGGGAAAAGCGCGGAGCGCGCGTAAAGCTTGGCGGCTCGGTGCTGGCTTTACTCCAGCTTCAAAATCGGCGGCAGATTCGTACCCGCCTCAATCAGCTTTCATCGAATGGCGGCTTGATGCAGTTGGAGAAGCCGCTGGACGAGGGCATCATCGTCGAGGTCCTGTTTCACGTCGGCTCGACCACGGTTCGCAGCAAGGCGGAAATGCTGTTTCCCATGTGGGCGACCAAGGGCTGTCTTCAGCCCTTTCGCTTCAAGGATCTTGAAGACGCGGTGCGCGGCAGCCTGGAAGAAGACCTGAAGATTCTGCTCAAGGATGCGCCCGGCGACGTGGCTGATGAAGCCAGCCTGCCGTAAAGTCGTCCGACCAAACAAACCTCAAATTCGGGATGGTTGATCTTCCCAGCTCCGGCAATGGCGCAGCTCAATGTTTATCGCTAGAGTGCGCCCACTGCTGCTTGCCTAATTCCTGCCGGCCTTCTTCCACCAGGTAAAACTGATCCGCCGGAATGTCGCGAAATAGCTGGTGCTGGCCGCTGGGCCATTGCACCTCGACGGCCTCGACTCGAACCGCCTTGCCCAGTCCGAAATTCGCCCGCAAGTCGTTTTGGGAGAGGTAGCTTCCCCCGCCCGCGATCTCGCGAATCTGCGAGATGCCTCCTGCTGTGACTTTGATACGAGCGCCCATCGCGTCCCGATTGCTCTTCACGCCCACCAGCTTCAGGTTGAGGAAGTGGTTGCCATTGCTTCCACCGTTGTGCAACAGCAGCGGAGGATCGCCATTGTTGGCCACGATCAGGTCAGTGAGGCCGTCATTATCAAAATCCGCGAAAGCCACTCCGCGTCCGACATAGGTTTTTTGCGCTCCGATGCCGGACTCTTTGGTGGTCTCTACGAATCTCCCGTTGCGCTCGTTGTGAAAGAGCGTGTTGATCTGCTTGTAGTGAATTTCAGGAGTGACCTGCTCGACTTCCGGGTACACGTGCCCATTCGCGATGAAGAGGTCGAGCCAGCCGTCATTGTCGTAATCGAAAAAACCGCCCCCAAAACTGAGGACTTCGCGCGTGGGCAGCGTGATGCCCGCCGGTCCGCTCACATCGTCAAAGTAGCCTTTGCCGCTGTTATGCCACAGGTGGTCGGAGGATTTCTGGAAGTCGGAAATGTAGAGATCGAGAAAGCCATCATTGTCGTAGTCGCCCAGCGAAATACACATGGCAGCCATGATCTGACCCTGGCCAGCAACCGCCATTCCCGCGGGCAGACCCACCTCCGTGAACGTGCCATTGTGCTCGTTGTGATACAGGTAGGCATACAGTCCATCGTTGGCGACAAAAATATCCGGCCAGCCGTCGTTATCATAGTCGGCTGCGCCAACGGAAAGATTCTTGCCCTCGGACTGGTAGATCTTGGCGGCCTTGGTGACATTGGTGAAAGTTCCGTCGCCATTATTGTGGTAAAGGATGTCGGGACTACCCTTGTAGGCGCTCGGAGGGCAGCTACTTTTGACTCCTCCGAGATCGCAGTAGCGCCTGCCATCGGGACCCAAGGCAACATAGCCGCCAACGTAGAGGTCCAGCTTGCCGTCGCGGTCATAATCGACGAAGGTTGCGCCGGCATGGAACAGCGTCCCGAACTCGGTGCCAGACACTCCAGCCTTGTCGGTTACGTCGGTGAACGTGCCATCGCGATTATTGTGATAGAGGACGTTGCGTCCGTATTGCGTGACATAGAGATCGGGGAAGCCATCGTTATCGTAATCGCCCCAGACGCACCCCAACCCGTAGCCGGTGCCCGGGACATTTGCTTTTTCCGTGATATCGGTAAATGTCCCGTTCCCATTGTTCCGGTAGAGCGCGTTCTTCACGGCAATGCCGCGGTTGTAGAGATCGCGGCCGTTCACGAAGTAGATATCCTGCCAGCCGTCCCCGTCGAAATCGGCGACGCAAACCCCGGGCCCGAACTCTTCCCGATTAATTGAGATACCGTCGTTGCCCTTGTAATGAACGAACTTGATGCCGGAGGCCGCCGTGATATCAGTGAACTGCATGGGCTTGCTCTGGGCGAGCGCCGCTGCGGAGAGGCACGCGAACGCCAAAAACCGGCTTGGGCGAAAAAACATTTCAGACGCAGGTTAACGCAGAAGGACACAGATTCTTCTTTTTTTCATTGGCAAACACCAGCCGCTTGATTTGCGGTTTCGGTCCAAAGTTGAGGAGTAATCCGACCTCAATGTCGGAGGATCGCAGGTAATTTAACAGCTGGGCTTCGTGGCAGGACTCCAACAGCCGGCACGCTTTGATTTCGACGATTACGGCATTGGCTATTACCAGGTCTGCCCGAAAATCTCCGATGCGCTCGCCGCGAAACCACACCGGTAACGGAAGCTGCTGCTGGAGCGCGATGCCATGAGCTCTCAGGGCGATGGTTATCGCACGTTCGTAGATTGATTCCAGAAAACCATGTCCCAGTTCGTTATAGACATCGTAAAAACTCGCGATAATCGCTCGAGTGAGTTCCTGATGCTTGTACTGTTCGGAGTCCCATTCCTGATCGTCGAGCCCGCTCTTGCTCATGGTATCGGGAGCCTAATTCAATCCAATGAAAGATACTGTGACCACTGGACATCTCAACCGTTAGAACTGCACATAGTGGCCACCAACCAAGGAAGCAATCAAAAAAGAGATCTGCGTTCATCAGCGAAATCTGCGGCCGTAAGCCAAGCGGAAAAAACCTGCGTTCATCAGCGTAATCTGCGGCAATAAGCAGGCCAAACAATCTGCGTTCATCAGCGTAATCTGCGGCCCAATGAGCTCAATCTATAATTCTCGTGATCATGACTTCAACGCGAGAGTCCGCTGTTCTGCGGCGATCTTTCCGCAAGTCTTTTCCCGCGGCGGTCCGTGGCGAAGGCGTTTATGTCTGGGACAACCAGGGCAAGCGCTATCTTGATCTTTCTGGCTCTGCGGCTGTGAATTTTATCGGCCATGGCGTGCCGGAAATTTCAGCGGCCATGGCCGAGCAGGCGGCAAAGCTCGAGTTCGTTCACACCAGCCAGTTCACCACTCCCGTGGCCGAGGCCTATGCGGAGGAACTTCTCGCATTCGCAGGCGATCACTTCCGCGGCGGCGCCGTGTACTTCACCAGTGGAGGATCGGAATCCATTGAGACGGCCTTAAAGCTAGCGCGGCAATACCAGGTCGAGATCGGACAGCCCCAATGCTACGAAATCCTCAGTCGTCAGCAGAGCTATCACGGCTCGACGCTGGGCGCCCTTTCCGTTTCCGGCAACAAAAAACGGCGCGAGATTTATCTCCCCATGGTGAAGGAATTCACGCACATTGGAATTCCGTATTGCTATCGCTGCAAATTCGACTGCACCGACAGTTGCTACCACTGCGGGCAGCAGTACGCCGCGGAGTTGGAGCGTGCCATCACTGAGTCGAAGGGTGCGGCCGCCGCATTTATCTTTGAGCCCGTGAGTGGAGCGACGCTGGGAGCGGTTCCGCCGCCGCCCGGCTATCTCGAGAGCATCGCCGACATCTGTCGCTCGCACGGCGTCCTCCTCATCGCGGATGAAGTTATGACCGGCATGGGCCGCACCGGCAAAAACTTTGCGGTCGAGCATTGGGACATCACGCCTGACATTCTGGTCACAGCCAAAGGACTCTCCAGCGGCTACGTGTGGGCTCGGAGCGGTGATCGCCAGCCGGAAGGTCGTGGACGCGATCGCGGCCGGGTCGGGCGCGTTTCTGCACGGCTTCACCTACAACGCCCATCCCATTTCCGCGGCGGCAGGGCGTGCGGTTCTTCGCTACCTCGAGACACACACTCTGATACGTGCCGCCGATTCTCAGACACAAGGCTCTCCCGCCCAAAAGCTACGCCACGCACTGGATGGATTGCTGGATCTGCCGTCGGTTGGAGACGTACGTGGAGTCGGTTTGCTGCTAGGTGTGGAGTTCGTTGCCGATAAAAAAACAAAAGCGCCATTTGCCCCGGAGAAGAATTTTGCCGGTCGAGTCGGCGCGTGCGCGATGCAACGTGGGTTGCTGGTTTACCCGATGCAAGGAAGCGTCGACGGCATCTCGGGCGACCACCTGCTGATCGCGCCGCCGGCCATCATCACGGCCGAGCAAATTGCCTGGGCGGCCGATCAGCTGCGCGAGGCCATCACCGAGGCCGCAAAATAAAACAGGCATCCTCGTAGGAGAATGCCTGCCCATGAAAGATCCTTTTTCAACCGCTGTAGGACTGTTTCGAGCCGAAAGCCGAAAGCCGAGAGCCCGATTCTAGGCCCGCGCTGCAACTGCCGGTTCGGCGGCCGCAGAGCTGCTCTTCGCCTCTTCCTTTTGACCCGGCTGCGCACCCTTGCGGATGTCGATGCCGCCCTTAAAGAACGCGCCGTCTTCAATCGAGATGCGGGCTGCCACCACGTCACCGGTGAGCGAACCATCGCTGCGAATATCCACGCGATCGCTGGCCGTCAGGTTCCCGCGAACTTTGCCCAGCACCACGATCTCGCGGGCATTGATATTGGCGGCAACCACGCCGTTGCGGCCGACGGTCACGCGATTGCCGGCCAGATTAATCGAGCCTTCAACCCGGCCATCGATATAAAGGGACTCCGACCCTGTCACCTCGCCCTTAATGACCAGCGATTTGCCGATCGTTGCCTGGTCCGCCGTGGTTGTCGTAGTAACCGGCCGCGGTGCCGCAGGTTCTCCCATGGCAGGCGCGGGCGGTGTAGACATAGCTGGACGCTGCTCCGGCTCAGGAGTGCCAGGCCGTCCCGGAGTAGCCGGCTGATTCGTGGGCTTCCACATGTTCGAAAAAGTCCTTTCCTTTGGGTGGAGTAGGAGTATTTGGCCGCATTTCGGTGACCAAAGCGCATTTTACTCCGCAATTCACCGGATCGTCTGTGGAAATTGAGATTTTCATTGATGCAAAAGGAGATGTCCTAAAGTGCCTGCCTCGCGCCCCAAGCTAACTTCCGAGAGTAAATCTCCGCTAGATACGCCCTCTCGATGTAAATTCGGCAGCTTCGTCGGCACTTCTTATATCGTAATTTGCCGCGCCAGTGACGCCAGGAGAAGGTCAAGTCTTGCCATCTGTGCGACCGAAACGCTTGCGGTGCGTCTAAATAGCTGGAGCCTGCTATCAGGCTCTAGCTATCAGGCTCTGGGCTTTAGCCCAGCAATTAGGCTTTAGCTGTCAGGCTCCAGGCTTTAGCCCAGCAATTAGGCTTTTGCTAAAGCCTGATTGCTAAAGCCTGATTGCTAAAGCCTGATTGCTAAAGCCTGATTGCTAAAGCCTGATTGCTAAAGCCTGATTGCTAAAGCCTGAACGCTAAAGCCTGATTGCTAAAGCCTGAACGCTAGGAGAACCCCGTCAATGCCTACCGAACGTCCTAAGCCCGGCGAATACAACCCTTACTACGATCGCTACATTTCTCTGATTCCGGGAGGCGATATTGTCGCCACGCTGGCCAGCGAACTGCCGAAGACGGTGGCGCTGCTCACCTCCCACGGCGAAGAGGGAGAACTGCGTTATGGACCCGACAAATGGAGCGTGAAAGAAGTTGTCGGTCACATGAGCGATACCGAGCGCATCATGACCTACCGCGCTCTGCGCATTGCGCGCAACGATCGGACCCCCATGGCGGGGTTCGAACAGGATGATTACATTCGCGGAGGACCTTATGCGGAGTTGCAACTCGCCGACCTGGTCGAGGAATTCAAAAGCGTTCGGGCCGCGACCTTGACTTTCTTCAGCAACCTGCGCGCAGAGGACTGGACTCGGCGGGGAATTGCCAATGGCGACGAGATCAGTGTGCGCGCCCTGGCCTACATGACAAATCCTCAAGGAAAGGTACTTCGCAAACGTGGGACAGCGCGCGGAGATCGCGTAATGCGCTCCGCTCCAGGTTGGTGCTTCACCAAGAATTGAATGTGGGCAGATGGGATCCGGATCGCTCGAAGGCAGGTCCGGCGGGCGATGACGCGCCTTACTCTCCTGGCCCAACCCGGCCGACCCCGCGAAAGGGTAAGCCATTATTTTTCTGGGCCTGCTCCACGAAATCGCGCAACTTCTGACGGTCGACCTCGGAGATGCGAATAAAGCGAATGCCGTTTCCGAGATGCGCGTTGCGCGTGACCACCTCGGCGCGCGCTTGAATCTTGTAATCGTTTAACCAGAGCACGACGTCGACACAGGTGGGCGGCTCGAGCGTCTGCACCATTTCCAGATAGCAGCCGCCCTCACTGAGATTGGCGGTCTGCCCGCGACGGGGAAAATTCTCCATCACGTGACGGGCCTCGGCAGGGATCGACACCTTCACGCGCGGATATTTCCGCTCGCGAGCCTTGCTCGTGCCGGTACCAGGCCAGGAATTCATGTGCGCTTATACCTGCATTGTATATCCGCTTAGTTTTACGGCCACCATCGCAAAGGGGAACCGCCCTCCCTCTGAGGTTACGCTGGTAACTACGACCATCGGCTTACCGGCGGAAGCATCAGATGATCGAGGCCTGCGCGCTGCGGATCGTTTGTGAGATAGTTTCTGAAGTGAGCTCGCGATGCTTTCCGATGCAACCATCCTGAAAAGAATCGAACGGCAGCCCAAACGGGCCGCCGGCTTTAAACAATTGGTGCGCGAATTGGGCCTGCATGGCGAGGAGCGCCGCGACCTCAACCAGCGGCTCGACCGCATGGTAACCGAGGGCCAGTTGGTCCGCGTGGATTCCGACCGCTACGCGCTGCCCTCGACCTCAGCCGGCAAGAACATGATCGTCGGTCGCCTCAGCATGCACCGCGACGGCTACGGATTCGTGATCCCCGACCCCAAATCTCTGACCGACCGCTTTAAAGGCCTGGCTGGCGATGTCTTTATTCCACCGCCTTTCATCGGCAATGCCATGCACGGAGACCAGGTGCTGGTCGAAGTGGGCAGCATCCGGCCGGATGGGCGGGCTGAAGGCCGCATCGTCCGCCCGGTGAATCGCGCTCAAGCCACGGTGGTGGGAACCTTCCACCACGGCTCGCGCTACAACTACGTGACGCCACTGGACGAGAAGCTGCGCCAGGAAATCGTGATCCCGCCAGGTGCGGAGTATCCGGAAGCGACCCGCAGCAGCACGGACGGCAATGAGCCGCAGAGTAGCACGGGCCCATTGCCGAAGGTCGCGAAGGCTCCTCGGCCAGCGACTCGAGAATCGAAGCGAGCCGGCGCCCGAAGTCTGCATCGGGTGCTCGGCGAGGAAGCGGCCCGGCGAACGGAATGGGACGATCTCGAAGGCGTCGTCGTGGATGTTGAGATCACCGACTGGCCCTCTCCCACCCAGAGTCCTCGCGGCCGGGTTACGGAAATTCTCGGTTACGAAGATGATTTCGGAGTCGACGTCGAGATCATGATTCGCAAGCATCACCTGCCGCATCGTTTTCCGGCCGACGTGCTGGAAGCAGCACAAGCGGCTGAGAAGGTGATTCCGGCCAGCGAGCTCCGGCGCCGCCGCGATTACCGGGGCTTTCCCATCGTGACCATTGATGGGGAGACGGCGCGCGACTTCGATGATGCGGTGACGGTGCGCCTGCTCGACAACGGCAATTACGAATTGCAGGTCCACATTGCGGACGTGGCGCAGTACGTCACCGATGACAGCGCGCTCGACCAGGAAGCGCGTTTGCGCGGCACCAGCGTGTACTTTCCTGATCGCGCGGTTCCCATGCTGCCGCTTGAGCTTTCGACCGATATCTGCAGTCTGCGTCCGAAGCTGGACCGGCTGGTGCTCTCCTGCGTGATGGAGATCGACCACCAGGGAGAAGTGCTGGGTTATGAAATCAGTGAAGGCGTGATCCGCTCCGCCGAGCGCATGACCTACACAGCGGTAAACGCGGTGCTGGAAGGAGACGAGGGCGAACGTCAGCGCTATGCGGCGCTGGTTCCGTTATTCGAGCAGATGCGCGACCTGGCGCTTATTTTGAACCGCAAGCGGGTGCGCCGCGGCTCCATTGATTTCGACTTGCCGGAGCCGGTGATTGAATTTGATGAGAAGGGGCTGATGAAGTCCATCACCCGCTCGGAACGCAACATCGCGCACCGCCTGATCGAAGAGTTCATGCTCGCGGCCAACGAGAGCGTCGCGCAATATCTGGAGAACAAGCGCGTGCCGGCCCTCTACCGTATCCACGAGAAGCCGGACGCCAAACGCGTTTACGACTTTGAGACGATTGCCGCGACCTTCGGCTACTCGCTGGGCGTAGGCGCTTTGCCTATTCAGCGGGTGCAATTGAAGGCGGACCGGCGTGACCACCGCGGCCGGGGCCGCCATGTGCGCGAGATCGAAATTCCGAAGGAAGTCCACATCACGCCGCGCATGTATCAGAAGCTGACGGAGAAAATCGCCGGCAAACCGGAAGAGCAGATCCTCAGTTACCTGATGCTGCGCTCGCTCAAGCAGGCGCGCTACTCCGAAGTGAACGAAGGCCATTTCGCGCTGGCCGCGAAGACTTACACCCACTTCACTTCGCCCATTCGACGCTATCCCGACCTGGTCGTGCACCGCATTCTGAAAAAAGTCTTGCCGGCCGCGCCGGAAAAATGGGATGGCGACGTTCCCGTAGGAGTCAGTGGAGCGACCGGCGGCGCTGCGCATAGAACGCCCACCGCAGGGGCTGCGCGGAATTCAGGGGATGGCGGCGCTAGCCCATGGTCCAAGCGCCGGTACCGCGCAACTCAGCAGGAAACTCTCGCGCCTGCCGGCGGACCGATCCCGCTCGAGGAACTCCACGATATTGCCCAGGAATCCAGCCAGGCCGAGCGGCGCGCGGACGAAGCGGAACGCGAGCTCATGGAATGGAAGAAGGTCAAGTTCATGCAGGACCGCGTCGGCGAAGATTTCGACGCCCTGATCATCAGCGTGACCAAGTACGGCTTGTTCGTGGAACTGAGCGATCTGTTTGTGGAAGGTTTAATTCCGTTGAACAGCCTCAACGATGATCACTACACCTACCATGAGAACACGCGCGAGATTATCGGCCAGCGGACGCGCAAAACTTAGCGGCTGGGACAGAAAGTGCATGTCATTCTCGACCGCATCGATCCGGTGGAGAAGAAGCTGCAGTTCGCGCTCCTGGAAGAACAACCGCAACGCAAGCGCAGCAAGCGTCGCTAGGCAACTTGCGCTGGACTTTCAGTATGCAACTTGCGCTGGACTTTCCATAACACTTGTCCGGCGTGGCCCCGCCGGAATTTCCATAGCACTTGCGCTGGAATTTCCATGGAGTTTAGTGTTCAGTCCCGCAAATTCGCGCCATAAATCTGTCATCCCGACCGGAGCGAAGCGGAGTGGAGAGACCTTGTGTTTTAAATCTGTCATCCCGACCGGAGCGAAGCGGAGTGGAGAGACCTTGTGTTTCAACTCTGTCATCCCGACCGGAGCGAAGCGGAGTGGAGGGACCTTGTGTTTTAAATCTGTCATCCCGACCGGAGCGAAGCGGAGTGGAGGGACCTTGTGTTTTCAAACGACCGCTTCTCTTCACTCAGGATTTTCCTAAATTCAGGACCTTCCTAACCCTATTAATTTCTGGGACACAACACCAAATCTGTCATCCCGACCGGAGCGAAGCGGAGTGGAGGGACCTTGTGTTTTCAAACGACCGCTTCTCTTCACTCAGGATTTTCCTAAATTCAGGACCTTCCTAACCCTATTAATTTCTGGGACACAACACCAAGAGGGCGCAAACTAATACTATTCTATTAGCTAATATTGCCTGGATCCCGGAGATGCGCCGATTCGCCGTCCTCGGCAATGCGAGGAATGCCACCGCAGTAGCTTTTCTAGCCCCTACAATCGTCCTTTAGCCTTTGAGTCGACCCTGAGCATCGGATTTCATCCACGGACGCCTCAGCGAGCCTCTAAACGCAAAATTCTCGAGTGGTATGCTATAAGATAACAATAGAATCATGGCCGCGAGGTTCTTCCAAAACGTCAGCAGTGCTGGGCGAAGCTCTTGTAAAACGTCGGCAGCGCTGCGGGTAAGGAACGACGGCCACTGCGGGTAAAGGCTAGAAACGAATTTCGGGGTGGCGTAGGAAGCGTCTCCTCCGAAAATTCAGGAGTTAGTGATAGAATTTCGGAGTCAACCCTATCCGCAGCAGATCGAGAGCGCGGATTCCTTCCTGTCGGGACGTGGCTCAGCCTGGTAGAGCACTCGCTTGGGGTGCGAGGGGTCGGCAGTTCAAATCTGCCCGTCCCGACCATTTTTTACGTTTCCTTTGTTCGAGTTCCAGTTCTTCCTCTCGTCGGTTCTTCCTTCCATTTCGCCAATTGTGACGTGATTGTGACGTGTATAAAGGGACGGTGACCAGACCATCGGCAGACTTTCGATTGAAAGAAAACGATTCGGAAGTAGCTCTTCGGATCGTATTTCAGCAAATCCACGCCTGCATGTACCACTTGTCTACGGTGGATTTGTTCTTAACTACCAGTGCAGCGTTCACTCATCACGAAAGCCAGTTCAGTAACCCTGATCCGGATTTTGTTGATCATATGAACTCAGACCGTGTTGTTTGCTTCGCTCACCTTCGGGCCTTCTTTTGGGAGTTGCGCAGTTTGGTAGATTCTCTGAGGAGCTATTGCATACGCCAAGCTGAAAAAGAAGGAACAACGATTGCTCCTGAAACAAAAGAAAAAATGGAAAAATTTTTGAAAAGCCAAGCATGGACAGACATTAATGCCATACGGAATTTTAGCCACAGTACGGCGTCTCCGTTAGGCGCTCGATTGCGGGATGGAAAACTTGCGCATTTTTTGGAAACCAGCGATGGACGTGAAATTCCAATTCCAGAACATTTGGTGGTGTATCTCGATGCTGTTCGACAGTTCTTGCAAACCGTGCTGGTAATTCCACCAGAACTGCTAACGAGACCAATTCATGTCAATCGGGCGGCGCCGTCTGTATCACTAGCGAAGCCACAAGCGGCTGCGAAGAACCAATAATCTGGCTTTCTTTTCCCACATACAAAGCGACCCTCATGCATTCCCTTCCATTGGGGATTCTTTTGCAAATTCTCAAGCGCCGTAGCGTGCGACCAGCCACGGTTCCCAAATTGCGGGCTCAGCCCCAGTCGCAACCATATGCTCTGTGATGCGAACAGCATCATCGAGCGTGTCAATAAACCCGTCTCGATTGGGAAGGAGACCAAGGCGCTCTGAAGCCTCTTTTGGCATCGAGTGGCAGAGCCACGAATGAAAGTGCGTACCCTCAAAGCCCAGTGGCTCATAGCCAAGTGGACGACCACCCTTTGCAAGCGGCTGGTCAAGGTCTACCCGCTCCACCAGTCCGTAGCCACGATTGATGTCTTTATCAAGCTGCTGGTGAAAGGACGTGGTCTGGGAACGATGAAGTCCCGCCAAGTTCTGGAGGCCGGGGAACGAGCTTCACTAAGAAGTAGCCGCCTCCGATGTAATCGTCAAAATTGATAGTTTGCATGCGAGTCACCGTCC
>QIAI01000681.1:1045-4006 GCA_003224995.1 Acidobacteriota bacterium | reverse complement strand
TGGCATCTCCTGGGCGCAGCACCGTTATATTCGGTATCGCACGCAGGGACGCAAGTTGCTCAATGGGTTGGTGCGTGGGCCCATCCTCTCCCAGCCCGACCGAGTCGTGCGTGAAGATATCGATGACCGGAGTTTCCATCAGAGCAGCGAGCCGAATCGTGGGCCGCATGTAGTCGCTGAAGTTGAAGAAGGTGCCGCCAAAGGGCCGCAGTTTCGTAACTGACATGCCATTCATGGCGGCTCCCATGGCATGTTCACGCACTCCAAAGTGAATGTTGCGGCCGTTGTAAGAACGCGAGCTGAAGTTGCCGGCGCCTTCAAATTTCAAAGTGGTCTTGTTCGAATTACCCAAGTCCGCCGACCCGCCCACAAGCCAAGGAATATTCTGCGCAAGCACATTCAAAACTTTGCCCGCGCTTTCACGAGTACCGGCGCCCTTGGGGTCCGCTGGGAATGTGGGAAGATTTTTATCCCAATCTTTGGGCAGTTGTCGATTCTGCATAAGATCCAGTTGTTCAGCGAGTTGGGGGTATTGCTTCTTGTAATCCGCGAACATTCGCACCCATTGCGCGTGAAGCTGATCGCCCCGTCTTCCCACTCCTTCACGAAAATGTTCCAGCACTCCTTCCGGCACCAGAAACTTTGCGTCTTCTGGCCAGCCATAGGCCCGCTTCGTCAGGCGTACTTCCTCTTCTCCGAGGGGTTCTCCATGGGCGTCGCTGCTGTCATGTTTATGCGGGGATCCATACCCGATATGGCTGTCGACGACGATGAGCGTCGGTCTGTCCTTGGTATCGAGGAAAGTCTGGTAAGCGCGGTCCAGCATCACCAGGTCGTTGGCATCGCTCACCCGGGTGACATTCCAGCCATATGCCACGAACCGCGTCATCACGTCTTCGCTGAATGACCACTCGGCCGGACCATCAAGCGTTACTTTATTGTTGTCGTATATCCAACAGAGATTATCGAGCTTCAGATGGCCGGCCAGCGACGCAGCTTCAGAAGCAACGCCCTCCATCAGGTCACCATCGCCGCACACGGTGTAAACGTTGAAATTGAAAACATCGAACCCCGGCCGGTTGTAAGTGGCGCCCAGCCATTTCCCGGCGATGGCAATTCCCACGCTGTTGCCGCATCCCTGGCCCAGCGGACCCGTGGTGGTTTCTACGCCCGTAGTGAAGTGCGATTCAGGATGGCCGGGAGTCCGGCTGTCTAACTGCCGAAATCGCTTGATTTCAATCGCTTGATTTCCTCCAGCGACACCGACAACTCTTTCGTCACCTCGCGATCACCCTTCACGCGACGAACGCCCGCAAGATAAAGGAGGGCGTACAGCAGCATGGACGCGTGTCCGTTCGAAAGCACAAAGCGGTCGCGGTTCGGCCATACGGGATTTTCCGGATCGTAACGAAGAAAGTGTTGCCAGAGAGCATAGGCGACGGGCGCCAGGCCCATAGGCGCGCCGGGATGACCAGAATTGGCCTGCTGCACGGCATCGATGGCTAAGGTGCGGATGGTATTAATCGACAACTGGTCCAACTGGGCTCCGGTCACCACTGTTTGTTCACTAACCGCCATGCGGAATTCCTCCTCAAAAGCCAAAGCGATTGCGCAATTCCAAGTTGCTGAAAAATTGTCCCTGACTTATTTGATTGCTGACGAGTGGCGGAGGTTTCAGCCCCACTGAGACTACCTACGAGTGTATCAATTTCTCGGAGAACTGTGGGCCAGCCGGCGCTCGGTCTCATCGCGATCGTGGCATTAAAATGCGAGCACGTTCGCGTAATACTTGGGATGTTTGCGATGCCGGTAGAGAGAGGTTATTTCTGAAGTTTCTGCAGGTAGCTGTGTTCGCTGTGTTGCGCCTTCGTGCTGTTTTCCACAAACTTCAAGAATTGCTTCATACTTTCACGGACTGAAGGTTCCAGCTCGAACTTCACCCGTACACCGAAACATGGATTGCTCTTGATGACAATGCCGTTCAGCACGAAGCCCTTGATCCAAACTTTGCCCGAGGCGAGCCATAAGCCGATCTGCACATCGGCTCCGCTCTTGATTGGGGTCACGGTTTCCACGTAACAACCACCCATGCTGGTATTCGAAAGATTGCCCCAGATCGGTGTCTCCGATCCCTCTACTTTGAGTTCGACCGCCACGAAACATTTAATGCGTGGAAAACGACGCCGGTCATCCACCCAGGAGGGAGTGTACGTAGCCGGCTCAAACGGCGGTGTATCGGTAGCTGGAAGCGGTGTCGGTGCCTGCACCGCGACCGGAGGTGCGGCTTGGCCCGCAAGCGGCTGAGTGCTGGGATGACTCTTGATTTCCCGCATGGCCGCGAGCAGTGCTTCTTCCCGCTTTGCGGCGGTCGCTTCGCGATAGGTCTGAAGCAATGTGCCGAGATGCCCGACCAGGTCCGGATCGGTCAACAGCCGGGTCCAATCTGCGCCGGGGAGCGCCTTCGTCTTGGGTTCGCTCATAAGGCTCGCTTGCGATCCGCGCACACGATTCCGACGTGGATCAGATTATAGGGTGAACCACCATGATGGCTTTGAACAAGATGACCAAGGTTACGGTAGTAAGTAACCAAGGGGTCACCAGGCGAGCCCAATCACTCAATGGGCGCCAGGCCGCTGCAAAATACGTCGACCGCGCTTTGCTGCTCTGCCGTGATCCCGAGAAATTCCAGCCCGTGTACGAAGCCCCGGTGATAGCGCACAATGGCACGCACCACGAGTGTCTCGCTTTGATCTCCGAGGCAGAATTGCAGGGAGATGACCTCGCCTTTCGCTACTTCCGCATTCAGAACTGTACCCATTCCGCCGTGTCCGATATCGCCGCACCGGCCTTGGATTTCCTGGTAGCCGTCTTCCCGTAGAACCGAGGCTTTTAGGGGAAAATCGGCGCGATAACGTTCGTGGCGCCGGCGCCAGGTGCGCTGCTTTGCCCGGAGATCTTTCT
>QIAI01000681.1:0-991 GCA_003224995.1 Acidobacteriota bacterium | reverse complement strand
CGGTTTGCGGCGCACCCGGGGCGGGCAGTCCTGCTTCTTCTCTCGTCCTATACCCGGCCGCGGCGCAACCTTAAGAGAATGCATGATTAATCGCATATCTCGAATGAGGGTAGTCGTACGCCGCCGGCAATGAAAGTATCGAAGGTAGTAAGGCAACAAGAGGGATTCTTCTAACCATCCATCGAAGCCAAAAAGGCGTCCAAGTGACGTCTCAGGACGCCCTCGTTTTGCATCGCATCCTGATTTCGGTGAATCAAGATACATTTGGTATGCACTCCAGGTGGTAGTAGTTGTTGTACGATGTCGCTCGCGATCCAGTGACTTTTCAGCGATCATGCCTACTACGTGTCCACGAAGCCTTGCCCGCCATTTCCTTGTCTTCTTCTCTGTCGCCTGTAGCGTGCATATGCATGCGCAAACCACCACGAGTGGGGTCGCTTCTTCTTCGCCCGCCGTTTCTATTCCTTCCTCCGTGGTCCAGAACGGCTTTACCGGAAGCGTTCCCTCGCCAAAATTGAGCACGGAGCCGCTATCCATTTCCTTTCTGGAGGCGATCGACCGCGGTCTCAAGCAAAACCTCGGGTTGTTGCTTTCCGAGGACAATACCCTTTCCGCTCGTGGCACCAAATGGAAAGAACTCAGCAACCTGCTGCCTAATGTAATGGCCAAAGGTCAGGAGAATGTGCAGCAAACCAGTTTGGCCGCCCTCGGTTTTCGCCTCCCCGGTCTTCCGCGCGTCATAGGACCTTTTAACTATTTTGATATTCGCGCTTTTTTGAATCAGTCCGTGTTCAATTGGAGTTACATCAAGAAGGAGCGTGCCGCCGCACAGAGCCTGAAAGCTGCCGAGTTTTCCTACAAGGATGCCCGCGAACTGGTGGTCCTGGTGACGGGGAACGCCTACCTGGAAGCCATCGCCGGCGCTGCGAGGGTGGAAACAGCGCAAGCCCAAGTCGAAACCGCGCAGACGCTCTATAGCCGATCCTCCGAT
>QIAI01000038.1:6751-9123 GCA_003224995.1 Acidobacteriota bacterium | reverse complement strand
CGCTACGATGGTTCCGTTGATACAAGCAAGAAAGGTCAAGGCCTGCGGGAATCGGAACAGCGGCGATAGCATATCCGCGAATCCTTCGGGGGCGTCGCCCTTGTCGAAGAAACAGCGGGTGAGGATGTCAGAAAACTGGCCAGCTTGTTCCGGTCGGCCCCGCCGGATCTCCACTCCGTCAGGGACATCAACGTTCTCAGTCCCATCGAGAGCGCGAAACAAGACATTGTTGAGTTCCGCGATGGCATAGCCCCGAGCATTGACCAACTCGAGCACACTGGGATCGGTGTGTGGGCATAAATCGAGTTGCGCGGGTGCATGGTGAGAGCGATAAAAAGCTTCCAGACGGTCCATATCCACGGCCGTGACTGGACCTTCAAAACCCAGCCCGGCGGCGTGCCCGATGGGCGAGTTCAATCCGGCAAACATCATGTGGCCGCCGCAGAATGGCTCAAATGCCGCGCCTATGTCGGGACGAAGTTCCTGCAACATCCGTACACAGTCGACTTGCGGAATCTCCTCAGCCGACTCCAATCGGCGAGCCAATGCCCTATCCACAAAGTGCATGGGAAACTTCCTTTCTGACTGTTCGGTTGAAATCGACGGCAATCGCCAACACGTGAGACACAGGTGCGCTCTTGCCTTGCACGAGAGCAGCGGACTATCGGGCGGCGTTCATAGGCAGGTGCCTAGCTTAGCATGCGGACATTTCGGAGCATTAGCGTTGCTAAACCAGGTCGCGGAGTTGGAGCTTCACCTCTCGCGTTTTTCCATCGCTGCCGCGGAGTTGCAGACTGAAAACGGTTCCGGGCGCAGAATTCTTCCACTGATCGCGAACCCGGGTCAAGGAGAGTTGCGCGGTGCTCTTGCCATCGATGGCGAGTACGACGTCACCCACCTTCAGGCCGGCAGCATCGGCGGGGCCACCGGGAATCACGTCGAATATCTCGAACTGGTCGCCCCGCTGGGAAATCCAGATTCCTGCGCGGTCATAGTGGTCTCGCACCCCGAAGCTGGAATTCTTCTCAAAAATCAGCCGGCTTCGCGAGTAATCACAGAAAAAAACGAATTGCTTGAGTACATCCGGTCCAATCAGTCCTGCTTTGCTGGAAGTGGCCGTAGCGCCTGATTTGTTGAGGGAAAGACGGGCGATCAAGTCGTGCATTTCGATGCTGCCAATGCGAAGCGTGTGCGCCCGTATCATGAAAGATCGCACCGGACCTCCGATTCCCCAGCCACTGACACCCTGGAAGTTTGCCCGATATGTCTCCGCAATGTGGTTGGCAGCGACGAAGGGGCCATACAGAAGCAGGGAGGAACGTGCCCCGGTATCGACGCCGAATTTTCCAGCAATCCCGTCAAAGCTTGCCTGGATGACGGGAATGTTGCCGACGCGGGTAAAAGGGATGGATTCTCCAGGCCCGGAATAAGCGAAATCGCGCGGGTCATAAAACGTCAGTTCCCGGCTCTGGTAATCGTGGCGAACCACATAGTGCTGGAAGAGTTCCAGTCCCAGAAAACCGTCCACCGGAACTTTTCCGAAAACATAGCTTGAGTCGGCGGTGGAGATTACGTTGCAATCCAGATGGGAAAGATGCGCCGGTCCAAGCTTGAGGTCGCGGACGTGGGTCGATTGCAAGACAACCGTCTTTTCGCCGACCCCTCCGGTCTCGCCGGAGCTTTCGATGTGCAAGCCGAGCTTGCCGGCAACCTCCGGACTCACCCCAAGGCTTGCTCCGGTATCGAGAATGAGATGGAACGGTCCTTGGCCGTTCAGCATGACTGGCACGAAGATGCGGTTATCGATCCATTCGAATGGCATGGTGCCGAGCGAGGCCGATGGTTTGACCGGCTGGGCTTGGGCTGTAACGACTCCCGCCAGCACGAGAATCAGCAGCGCGAGTTCACTTGCAAAGTAGATGGAACGCCCTCCGACGCTCGCCGCACCCCGTGACCAGGATCCGTTTTCGGTGAGTCCAGGACCCAAGAGCGGCGATTTGAGTGTTCCCATTGGGAGGAGGATGAATTCTGATAAAGGGCGATGCCCTCGTGGCGCTGCAATAAACTCCGGTTAGACGGAGCAGCAAGCAGTTCGTTGCAAACTGTAGTGCTAGACCTGCTCTCTCGCCTCGCCCAGCGTCACATTCACCTCCATCTTTTGCTTGCCCCGGTAGATGGTGAGTTTCACAGTATCGCCGGCGCGGTGGGCGTTCATCACTTGTGCCAAATCTTGTTGGTCCTGAATGTTTTCTCCGTCAATTGCCACGATCAGGTCGCCGCCCAGCATGATGGGAGTATTGCCAAGGTACGCGCGCTCATTGCCACCCCGCAGGCCGGCGCGCTCGGCCGCACCTCCGGTCGAGACCTTGTTG
>QIAI01000038.1:0-6583 GCA_003224995.1 Acidobacteriota bacterium | reverse complement strand
CAGTTCATGAGGGGACCGCCGGAGTTGCCGGGATTAATGGCGGCATCGGTCTGAATCGCTTCATCGATGGCCGCGCCGTTCGGCTCCTTCACGGGGCGAATGGAACTGACAATTCCGCGAGTCATGGTTCCGGCCAAGCCAAAAGGATTGCCGATCGCATATACCTTCTGGCCGACCTGCAGATTACGGGAATCTCCTAAGACGGCGGGGGTGAGATTTGGAGCATCAATCTTGATGACGGCCAAATCGTGAGTCGGATCCGTTCCGACCACCGTCGCGCGAAACTTCTTACGATTATGCATGGTGACTTCGACCTGGCGGGCGTCGGCAATCACGTGGTAGTTGGTGAGGATGTGTCCCTCTTTATCGATGATGAATCCTGATCCTTGGCCTTCCTGCGGAACCAGCCCGTAAAAGAAATCGAAGGTGACTGCTTTCGAGGTAATGTTCACCACGGACGGAATATTCTTACGGTAGACGAGAATATTGTTCTGCTCTTCGGAATCGAGCGTGTCTGCGCCCGCGGCTTCCGTGATTTCGACCCGGTTGGGGCGGCTGATCCATTTCGTAAGATGGAGGGGAGACGATTGGCCGCAAAAGCTTCATAGATTCCCTTCAGCGAGTCGGATCATGAGTCACCCTGGTTTGATTCATTTTAACCAATGGAACGCGAATCGACGCACCCCAAGGTCTCGGGCAACGACCAGCCTGAGTTGGTACGTGTTTCCCTGGGCTCAGGTTCCCACCTCGATCTAACTCGGCGGAGGACAAGAAGTTGTGATCAGCCAGCAGTGGGCATCAGCTCAGCCCATCCGGTACGGTGTTCTTTCGGGAGTGCTGAAACCGAACTACGGCCTTAGCCGATCTATTCCTAGCCTTCGGCTTCCTTCTTGAGCAACTCGTAAACCTGGCGGACGCGAGCCTCGGTGGCATCGAGAGAGCCGGAGTTGTCAATGACATGGTCGGCTTTCTGGATCTTCTCCACGTCCGGCAACTGTGCCGCCATACGGCGCTGCACTTCCTCCCGGGCTGGTTGCACGTCGATCTTCAAGCGCTGGGCAAAGCGCTGGACGCGTTGCTCCTCTGCGCAGGTGACCACAATGAGCCGATCGAAGTGGTCCGCCGCGCCCGCCTCAATAATCAACGCGGCCTCTACCATGGCAATTGCATGCGGCTGCTCACGGCCTATCTTGGCCATCCATTCGTCCTGCTGGCGGATGACCGCGGGATGCACGATCCGATTCAGTTCGGAGATACGAGAGGGCCCGCCCTGCGCATTGTGGCCAAATGCTTCCTCGGCGAGCTTAGGCCGGTTGATGGTGCCGTCGCGATTCAGAATGCCCGACCCGAAGTGCTGGACGACCTGTTGGTATACGGGCTGTCCCGGCTGCATCAGCTGATGGGCGATGTGATCCGCCTGAATGAGCTGCACCCCCAGCTCGGCGAACATCTCGCCGACGACCGATTTTCCGCTCGCAATGCCGCCTGTGAGGCCGACTTTCAGTTGGCGTTCCCTCGAAACACAGCTGAAGCGAAAGCCATTTCACCACAGAGACACAGAGGATCTGGGTCTTCAATCTTTATCGTCAGCTACGCAACGTCGCATGAAGTCCTGGTGAACGTTTGGCTGTCTCCAGAAAACCCATACTTTTCTAGGATGTTCTCTGTGTCCCTGTGACTCTGTGGTGAATTGATGTCCTACAGGCTACCGGAACTGCCGTCCCGCGCCGCAGCTTGGCTGCCCTAACTGTATTCGCCATCAGCATGGCGATGGTCAGCGGTCCGACGCCGCCGGGAACCGGCGTCAGGGCGCCGGCGATCGCTGCTACTTCGGGATGCACATCCCCCACCAGAGTCGACCCATTCCTGGCGAAGGCCTGCTCGCGCTTCTCATTGCCTTTGAAATAGCGCTGGAATTCCGCGCGATCCGTGATCTTATTCATGCCGACATCGATCACGGTAGCCCCGGGCCGCACGAAATCCCGCGTAATCATCCCGGCCCTCCCGATGGCTGCCACCAGGATGTCCGCCCGGCGACAGACTTCCGGCAAGTCGCGGGTCTTGGAATGGCACACGGTTACGGTTGCGTTTGCATTCATCAACAGCATTGCCATGGGTTTACCCACGATGTCGCTGCGACCGACCACCACCGCTTCCTGCCCGGCGACCGGGATGCCGGACCTTCGAAGCATTTCCATGATTCCGCCCGGCGTGCACGGGACCAATCCGGGCCGCTGCGTAGACAGGAAGCCGACATTCATGGGATGAAATCCGTCGACATCCTTCGCCGGATCCACCGCCATCAGCACTTTTTTGGAATCGACCTGCGAGGGCAGAGGCAATTGGACCAGGATTCCGTCGATGTCGTCGCGCCGATTGAGATGGTCGACGAGGGACAGCAACTCGGAAGTCGAGACGGTTTCCGGAGGAGTGTGCTTCTCGCTGAAGATACCCACTTCTTCACAGCTCTTCACTTTGCCGCGAACGTAAATCTCCGACGCGGGATTGTGCCCCACCAGCACAACAGCCAAGCCCGGACGCATGCCCGCCTCGGCGAGCGATTTGGCCTCGGCCGCCACCTCCGCTCGAATTTCACTTGCTATCTTGTTGCCGTCCAGAACCGTGGCCGCCATCCGTCCTCCCCATCCTTGATAGTTTCATTCTAAATGCAAAGGCTGATTCACCACATAGACACAGAGACACAGGGGCACAGAGAAACAGGCAAAGGGGAATGAGGCCTGGTCAGGGAGCCTGAATATGGACAAGGGATTCTGTGGGGCGATGGTCATTTAGACTCTCCTGCATGGCGAAGAACTGGAAAACGAAGCTGATTCATTCGGACGCCAAGATTCCGGAAGGATTCCGGTCGCTGTCAGTGGGCGTGCAGCGCGGCTCCACAGTGCTGTTCCCCGATGCGGCATCGGTAAAAGATGAATGGGACCAGTATGAGGTGGGCTACACCTACGGGCTTTACGGAACTCCCACCACTTTGGAGCTTGCCTCCCGAGTCTGCGAACTGGAGCATGGCTATCGGACGCTGATTACTCCGGGCGGCCAGTGCGCCATCTCACTGATCAACCTGGCTTTTTTGAAGGCCGGCGATCATGTGCTGATCCCGGAGAGTGTCTACACGCCCAATCGCAAGTTCGCCGTGCACGTCTTGCGGAAATTCGGCGTCGAAGTCGGCTTCTACCCTCCCGAGGCTGGTTCTGGAATCACAACTCATTTCCGGCCGAATACACGCATGGTGTGGTGCGAGAGTCCCGGCTCGATCACGCTGGAAGTGCAGGATGTCCCCGCGATTGCCGAAGCAGCTCATCAGCGCGCCGCCCTGGTGGTGATCGATAACACCTGGTCGGCGGGGGTTCATTTCGACGCCTTTGCGCATGGAATCGACATCACCATGCAGGCACTCACGAAATACATCGGCGGACACAGTGATCTTTTGCTGGGCTCCATTACGACGCGCGACGAAAAAGCGTGGCGCCAGTTAGGGGCAACCCAGCAACTTGTCGGATGTGCGGCCTCTCCGGATGACTGCAGCCTGGCATTGCGAGGAATGAAAAGCCTGGCCGTCCGCCTGAGGGCGATTGAACAAGCGGCGCTGGAATTGGCCCGTTGGTTGAGCGAGCGGCCTGAGATCGAACGTGTCCTGCATCCCGCCCTTCCCTCTTGTCCGGGACACGAGTTCTGGAAGCGTGACTTCACTGGCTCGACGGGCGTCTTCTCCATTGTTTTCCAATCAAATTTCAGCAAAGCGCAGGTGCAGGGATTCGTCAACCGGCTCGAGCTCTTCAAGATTGGATACAGCTGGGCGGGAGTCACTAGTCTGGCCGTGGCCTACGATTTCCACGGCACCCCCGGGCGTCCCAATTACGGGCATCGCGTCGTTCGGCTGAACATCGGGTTGGAAGATGCCGGCGACCTGCAGGCCGATCTGGGGCGGGCGCTGGCAGCGATGGCTAGCTGAATCTTCAAATTCCACGACTTGCCGCGCCGTCGTACAATCAGGCATGATCCCGCAAGACCTGTTGGTCATTCTGGTCTGCCCCGCCTGCAAGAAGCCGCTCGTGCTGAAAGCGAACCCGGAAGCCCTCAAGTGCAGCGCCTGCAACCGGGTTTACCCGGTTCGCGACAACATTCCCATCCTGCTAGTTGATCAAGCCACCATCGAGCCCTCCTGAGCAGAGGCTTTTGCCGCATTTCGCACGGCAATCGACGCTTTTCGTCCCGGATCGACACGTTATGTCACTTCGGAGACAGCTCCACCGGTACCTCATGGCTGGGTACCGTCGTAAGGGTAGTCCGCAACTCTTCCTTTCCACAGGGGTTATAGAAACCAGATGATGTTCTGGTACGTATATAGATTTGGCGGATGGTTGCGGCATGGAAATTGCATGCAACATTTCCAGCAGCCGCCGAGTCTAATAAGTACAAGTACGTTAAGCAGGTCGGAGGTGAGGACGGCCATGAAAGAACGATTTACAAATACTGAGCTGGCATCGTTGAGAAGCGATCTCCTACAGGGTGGGATGATCGATTCCCGGGAAGCCGCTGAGTTATTGCAGGTTTTCCTGATGGGCCGGGGCTACGGGGTATCCCCGCAGGCGGCTCTGGACGCGGCCGGTCGTGTTGAAATGGCGGGTTGCTCTTTGCCAGTCCTTCAGCTGGAGCTGGAGAACCTGGCACTGGTGATGTAATTCAGCCTTGAGAAGCGGTGACTTTTCAAGCAGGCCCAGTAAAGCGGTGACATAGATTTAGCATCTGACCGGACTTCGGAACCCAGTCGTTCTGATCAGAAATGAGAAGCCGGGCCAACCAGCCCGGCTTGTTCTTTGCGAGCTTGGAGCCGCGAGTGAAAAGCTTTTAACCGCGATGGTCGCGAAGAAGGGCCGCGAAGGTCGCGAAGGAAGCCAGCCAGCTTTTTTCCGAACTTCGCGGATTTTCTTGGCGTTCCTCGATTTTCTTCGCGTGCTTCGATTCTCTTTGCGTGCTTCGATTTTCTTTGCGTTGTTCGATTTTTCTTTGCGTTGTTCGCGGTTAGAAGCTTTGGAGCTTTTCTAGCAGGGCTTCAGGAATCCCGTGCTTAAAGCGGCACAGTGGTCGCCGTTCATCCACCTTTTCTAATCGGGGCTCCGTGTTCGCCGCATATCTCAAGTTTCTATTGTGAAGTTCGCGGCTCGCAGTTTGTTGGTCGCAGCTTGGAATTACTCGTATCGCAGACTTTCCACGGGATCGAGCTGGGCGGCGCGGGTGGCGGGCAAGGTTCCGAAGAGAATTCCTACCAACGAGGAAACAGCAATCGCGATGATCGCCGATAGTCCAGAAATTGGGATGCGGTACGCCGTGAGAAACCGGACCGAAAACGGAATGGCAAGGCCAATGATGATTCCGGCAATGCCTCCCACCAGCGAGATGAGAACAGCTTCGGCGAGGAATTGGAAGCGGATCTCGCGGTTGGTGGCGCCGATCGCCTTACGAATTCCGATTTCCCGAATGCGCGAACTCACCGTCGCCAGCATGATATTCATGATGCCAATCCCGCTGACCAGCAGCGTGACCGCGGCAATCAGCAGCAATCCGAAGGTGAGAGCGTTGGCGATCTTGTCCCAGACCGAGAGCAGCTGCGTCAGGTTGCTGACCGTATACACTGATTCGGGCCGATGCCGAGACTGAATCACCCGCTGAATCTGTGCCGTGGCCGGGATTACATCGTCGGCACTGGCAACCGTGAAGAAGATTTGCTTCACGGCGGCAGTTTCCGTGAAGTAGCGACTCACGGTCGAGGGGATCACCATGGAATAGTCCTGGACCTCGGACTGTCCGAAGGTGTCGACTCCTTCCTTAAACACGCCGACCACGGTGAACGGCAATCCACTGAGCTTGATAATTTGCCCCACCGCCGCGTCGGCCGAACCGTAAATCTCTTCCGCCATCTTTTGCGTGAGCACGCCGACCTTGTTGCGCGCTTGCGCATCGCCTTGATCGAAGAACCGGCCGGACAGCACGTTGAGATTGCGCACGCGCTGGTATTCCGGAGCCGTTCCCATCACGCTGATGTCCTTCTCCTTGCCCGATCCCGCCGCGATGCGCTCGCTTAAGACCACCAGGGGTGAGGCGTAGGTTACGCTGGGAACCTGTTCCTGTACGGCGCGCATGTCATCGACAGTGAGCGGGTCGGATGCGCTGGCGGTGATGCGTTGTGCCCCGCCGGAGTACTCCACATAAATCATGTTCGCGCCGATGGATTGGATGAGCCGTTGCACATATTGCTTTCCCGTCATACCGATGGTAACGACCAGAATCAACGAAGCGGTTCCAATCACCATGCCGAGCGCGGTAAGCGCGAAGCGCACCTTGTTCGACATGAAGGTTTCATAGGAAAAGGCGAGGATCTCGCCTAAAGCCATTGCCCTCCGTCGATGGGGCACAGGTGCCATGTTTCGATTAGATGCTATATGTGCGGAGGGAGAACGGCAACGTGGTCACGGCGGGTGTGCGATTTGGGATTGGTCGCGGTGTGAGCGGCGCCCGGCAGTCGAAGAGTGTCGCCCCTACGGGGCTCGCGGGGTTCGGCTTCTTA